>JAFVRT010000273.1 GCA_017504125.1 Lentisphaeria bacterium | reverse complement strand
GTGGCAAAGAGGCTGCCACCAAAAGCCTTATCGCCCGTATCGAAGCCGGATTGGAAACTCTGAAAAACAAGCACGGTTTTTATCCTTCAAGCAACGGTGCGTATCAAACTGTCTACTTTACCATTAACAGTTCTACAGGAATCGTCACTCATGCGTTTTTCAACGGTTCTTCATCCGGAACCAGTCAATTGACCGAAGCGCAGTTGAAGGATTTTCTTGCTGTCGTTGATGCTGAATCACTCAGACAGCATCTTGTCCTGGACAGCGGTACAGCATACAAACTCACCGATGCCTGGGGCGGCGAGATCAAATACAAATATCCGGGAACCATCAATACGATAAAGTTTGATATCGTTGCTCCCGGCGCAGATGAAGGATTCGGGATATCTTCTTCAAATCCCCCGACTGAAATTTCCGGTTACAAGAACGGTGACGAATGGGCCTGTGATGATATTGCCAACTTCAAGTAATTTTTGAAAATCTGTTTTTTTCATGGCATTTCATCTATTTTTATCCAATTCGCTTGAACGCCTGGCAGATAAGTTTGCAGAGAACTTATGTTTTCCGATGCAGGGGAAAGATCCTTTTGCACCTGTCTATACTGCAGTCGCCAACACCGGAATGAGCGTATTCCTCAAGCGGCATCTGGCCCGAAAACACAACTTGGGGATCGCTGCCAATCTGGAATGCCCGTTTATCCAGAAATTCATCACCGACACCATGGGGAAATTTTTTGCCCCGGAAGAATTTGAGCAGTTCCGTAAATCGGTGAATTTCTGGTCCCCGGATGTTTTGAGCTGGCGTATAGATTCCCTTATCGCAGCAGAACAGGAAATGTTTCCGGACTTTACAGAATACTGGTCGGGCGATGCCATGAAACGCCATTTGCTCAGTTGTGAGCTTGCCCGGTGTTTTGACCGTTACCAGATCTACCGCAGCAGCTGCAGTTCCGGTTCTGCCAGGATTCTTTCGGAATGGCGCAGCGGCCAAAACTGCAATTCCTCCCAAAGCCGTCTTTACCGGAAACTTTGTGACATGATGCCCGATCCGGATTCCTTTTATCTGAAATTTTTCGCTTCAGAAAAGTCCCCTGCCCTGCCGGAACGTATCGGTGTTTTCAGCATCAGTGCCATGCCGGCACTTCACCTGCGCTGTTTGAAAAAATTTGCCGAACACAGCGAAATATATCTTTTCTGTCCCTCTCCGTGTCAGGTTTACTGGGGAGATATGAAAAACCGTCAGGAAACCTTGAAAGCAATGAAGGCAGCCCCGCCCGAAGAAGCGGCGGAAATACTGGAATCAGCCGCATCGGGGAACCAGCTGCTGGCGGATCTCGGAACAACAGGCCGGGAGTTTTTCAATCTGCTGCTGGATGAAGATTGTTTTTCAGGTTCTGAAGGCGAGGAGCTTTTCTGCGATCCGGCGGAAGAAGAAAATGTTACAGCTTTACACATGTTCCAGTCCGACATCCTGAATGCCAGAGCCAGAAGTGAAGCTGATGCTTTCAAATGCAGAGAAAATGATGATTCATTGCGTATCAACTGCTGCAGCGGCCCCCGGAGGGAACTGGAAATACTCCACGATCAGCTGTTGGAACTCTTTTACCGCAAAAGTAAAAAATGCAGCGATCAGAAAAGTTTCAAAGTTACAGAGGATCTGCGTCCTGAAGATGTCATCGTCATGTTCCCCGACATCAACAAGGCAGCACCATTGATCGATGCGGTATTTTCAGCAGGGCCATTCAAAAACCGTTACGCGATCTGCGACCGCAGTACCGCCGGACAAAGTCAGGTCATCGAATGTTTTTCCCGTCTGTTGGATCTGCCCGGAACCAGATGCACTTCAGAAGATATCATAGAATTGCTGGAGTTTGAGTGCTTGAGTTCCAAACTCGGCATAAAAAGTGAAGATATGCCGATCATAAGCGAACTGGTTTCAAGAAGCCGCATCTGCTGGGGACTTGATGAAAAAGAACATCACGATTTCCGCAACAACGGTTTCAAGGAATTTTCATGGCAGGATGGTATCGACCGGCTTCTGACTGAATATGCCAGAGGCGAAGACATCAGTATCATTTATTCACCTTGTGAAACCGGCGGTATCGACGGCAATACTGCCGGAGTTTTCGGCATCGCAGCCGAATTTATCTCCACTCTGAAAAAGTGGCGTTCCGATTTATTGAGAGCCAGGACTCCCGGAGAGTGGGGCGAATTCATGTATTCATGGATCCAGACATTTTTTTCAGGAGGCAGCCGCGAATACCAGCCGGAAATATCCGCTTTACTTCAGGCGGTGGGCAAAATTGTCCGTGGAGCCTCTGCGGCTGACGACACTTCTTCCGTCGAACCGGAAATATTCATTGCCCGTTTGAAATCCGAATATTCTCTTACCGGCGGCAAACAGCATTTTCTGCGGGATAAAATAACCTTCTGTTCGTTGGTCCCCCTGCGGGCAGTCCCGGCAAAAGTCATTGCGATACTTGGGCTTAACGACGGAGAATTTCCCGGAGTAAGTACGCCCAAATCATTTGACCTGATGAAAACGATCCGGCGCAACGATCCCCAAATGGCAAATGACAACCGTTACCTCTTTCTCGAAGCCATAATGGCGGCAAGAGAATATCTTATTCTTTCCTATGTCGGCCTTGTGAACGGTCAGGAGCTTTTCCCGGCACTTCCCCTCGGAACGATGGAAAAAATTCTCAAAGAAGCCTTTGGTATTGAAAAGAAAGCGATCCCGCTCAAGGCATTGGAGCTTGAAACGCTGCACGCCTTCAGACCTGCGGTAAAAAGCGTAACCGCAGAAACTCCGCCGCTGCAAGCCGTCGCCATACCTGAAAAAATGGATATGTATACGCTTCAGGAACTTCTGACCCAGAATTGCAGTGCTTTTTTCAAACTCCGTTACGGATTTGATTGCGAAGTACAGCAAAAAGAAACTTTGCTGACTGATGATCCTGAAAATATATCCGCTCTGGACGAATCAATACTGCTGCGGTCCTTTATGGACATGCGCCTTGAAGAAACCGCCCCGGACATCTGGTTTGATAAGGCGGAAAAAGCAAGGATGCTGCCGGTCAACAGCCGCGATCTTTTTGAAAAATATAAAAATCTGATCGAAGAAGTTTTTGATAAGTTTGATCTCGGAGATAAAAGCAGAGATCTTGTTTCAGCGGAATGCAGCTGTAAGATCTCCACAGAAAACAATGCACCGCTGGAGCTTTACAAGACCTTGGAGTTCAAGGAATCAGATGAAAAAATCGAGCGTACGGTGCTCCACTATTCACATTTCAATCCGCAGAAACTTATGAATTTCTATTTGGAACATCTGCTGCTTTCAGCAGTCTATGCCGGAAAGAAAAGCGTTACAGGCAGGATCATTTTTATAAGACCGTACAAAGACAATGGCGGCAAAGAAAAAATCAAATTTTTCGATTTTAAAGTTAAACCCGATGCGGATAAAAAACTTGAGGATCTCGTAACTGTTGCGTTGCGCAGCTATAAAGAAGATATGCCTTTACCGATCTTTGCCGGTGCATCATATGCCTGCGCCAACGGCAAGTCTGATGTTTTTAAAAAATTTGTCAAAGATATGAAATATAACGGGGCCGTAGGGCTGTTTTTTACGGAGGAAAACTTCAATAAGGGAGAATTCGAATCTCTCGCCGGAAAAATTTTCTGTTTCGGTCAGGATGCAGAGGAATCTGATTATGTGCTCAAAAGATGAACAGTCCCCATATCTGAAGTGTGATATCTCCCCCGGACAATGTGCAGTTCTTGAAGCAGCAGCCGGTACCGGTAAAACCTACAATATCACCAACATCGTAGCGCGCATCATCATGGAACGCGCCGATGTCACTATCGATAAAATGGTGATCGTAACATTTACCCGCGCAGCAGCCGGAGAATTGAAATTCAGAATAAGTCAACGGCTGGCAGCCCTTGAAAAAGAGTCTGTTGTTCCGGATACCCAAGACGAACTTCTGCTGCTCGCGCAGCAAAAAGGTATCGACAGAGCCGAAATCAGAAAACGGCTCCGCCTCGCCCTGCTGAACTTTGACCGGGCCATGATCGGAACGATCCACAGTTTTGCCATGCGTTCCTTGAGTGAAAACAGTTTCAGCAGCAGACTGAAGTTTGAATTCACACTCAATGAATCTGCGCCCCGTATAATCAGCGAACTCTGTAACGACTTTTACCGCAGTATCTGTTACGAAAACAATATCTTCAAAACATGTATAAAAAAAGATGATTTGGAAAAATATTGTCTTAAACTCATTGCCGATCCGGAAATCAAGATCGTCTGGCCGGAAGACATCAGTGATACAGATATTACGGAACTTCTGAAACAGCTCAAAAACAAAGATCAGGAACTCATCAACCCGCCCTATGGGCGCAAAAAAGCACTCCAGACAGAACGCGGTAAGATAATTGCCGGAATAAAAAAGGTGATTTTTGAAAGAGCATACGATGACATTTCAAAAAAATATCATGCCATGTGTTCCGAAGAAAACTTTCTCGGCAACGATGATCTTATCCTGAAAATGTGTGATGCCCTTGAAGATAAAAATCTCGTAAAACAGCTGCAGCAGACATTTCCGGCAGGGTTGATCGACGAATTCCAGGATACCAATAATACCCAGTTCAAGATATTCGAAAAAATCTTTGTCGATAATCCGGACAGTACCTTTATCGTAGTCGGCGACCCCAAGCAGGCCATCTACCGTTTCAGAAACTGCGACATCCAAACCTACATCAAAGCCATAAATTTGATGAAAGAAAAGCGGAACGCGCAAGATTTCAGCATGGACATCAACCGCCGTTCCGGAGCAAAGTATATCGAAGTTCTCAATAAGATATTTGAGTCTGACAATTCATTTGCCATGGATGGCATAAAAATGCCGCTGCAATCTGCGGTTGCAGACTCCAAAGTACTGCTGGAACCGGACGGACAGAAAGAAATCGACTATCCTATTCAGGCAGCCGTTGATATGGAAATGCCGGTTGATGACATTTATTATCAATGTGCTGCAGATATTTATGATTTTCTGAACAAAAAATATCTGCTCCCGCTTGATCCGCCCCGCCCGGTGGCAGCCGGAGATATTGCCATATTAGTCAACGGAGCATGGAAAAATGCAGAAAAACTCCGTAATGCTCTGCAAAAATTCAATATCCCGGCACGGCGGATGAAAAACGCCAATGTGTTCAATACTCCCGAAGCGGTTCAACTGGTATCATTTCTGGAAGGCGTACTGAATTACAACGACAATGATACTTTGCTCAGGGCCTTGATAACTCCGTTGAGCGACATTGCCCTCAATGCCATAAAATCGGAAAAAATCGTTGCGCAGCGGGCCGGTTGGATGCAGGAACTGAACGAATTATGGCATAAACGCTCTTTCATGATAATGTTCAATGAACTTCTTATCAGATTCAATGTTCCTGACCGTCTTGAAGACCGCAGTATGAGCAGCTTCAATACCATTGCCGACATATTGGGCGAAGAAGAATTCACACGGAAACTCACTCCCCTTGCCTTGCTGAACTCATTGCAGAAGCATATAAGCAAAGCTG
>JAFVRT010000272.1 GCA_017504125.1 Lentisphaeria bacterium | reverse complement strand
GTCTTGTGGAGATCGGTAAGGCCAAAGGAATTTCTCCTCAGGAAGTGATTGTTGAACTTCTTGCTTCCGGCAGGTGTCCCGGAGCTGCTTTCGGGACTATGTGTGAAGAAAATCTGAAAAAGATCCTTGCCAAACCTTATGTCGTTGCCGGAAGTGACGGGAATATCCGCAGTTTCGATGACAACGGTACTCATCCGCGTGCCTTCGGTACTCACCCCGGTTTTTTCCGGATCGCTTCAAAGTTCAGCGATGCGGCCGCAGTTATCCGCCGCATGACAGCTTTGCCGGCAGCAAAATTCAATTTGACAGGACGGGGCGTGATCGCTCCGGGATATTATGCCGACCTTGTGCTTGTGGATCTGGAACATTATGACAGTCACGCCGATTATGCAGTTCCCAACCGCAGGGCGGAAGGAGTATATGCAGTCTATGTCAACGGAGCTGTTTCGTATTCTCCGGATCCTGAAATAAAAACATTCCGTACCGGAAAAATGCTGCGGATAAAGTGATATCTGCTTTTGCTCCGCATGCATGGATTTTTTTTGTAAAGTAGTGGAAAATCTGTTGTTTATGTGCTATATTATGCAAATATGATTTATATTTGTGAAATCGTGGGGTTTGGCAATGAAATATGACTTGAACGTAATGACCGGACTTGATTCTTACGATACTCCGGAGGATTTTCCGCCGTCCAGACTTTTTAAACTCATGTTCAACAGCCGCTGGTATTATTATGCCGGTAATTTCGGCGTGTTTTGCCGCACCGGAAGATACGGACAGCTCGGAAAGTTGGATGCTGAGGCTCAAATAAGGTTTTCCAGTATGATCCTGCGCCTTGCTGAAGGTTGCGGGAGCCGTTTTCATGTCCGCGGGCGTGAAAATCTGAAAGCTGTTTCCGGGAAACCTGTCGTGCTTATGGGTAATCACATGAGTCTGCTGGAAACCGGAGTACTCCATGCCGTAGCCAGAGAATATGTGGATTTTGCTTTTGTCGTGAAAGACTCTCTTATGCGCGTTCCTTATTTCAAGGATATCTTGAAGTCGATCGGCAATATCCCTGTTGAGAGAAAAAATCCCCGTGAGGATTTGAAGGTGGTTCTCAGCGAAGGCAAAAGACTGCTTGGTGAAGGGAAATCCCTGATCGTATTCCCCCAATCGACCCGTACTGCGACTGTTGATCCGGAAAAATTCAATTCCCTCGGAGTCAAGATCGCCAAAGCTGCCGGAGTTCCGGTCGTTCCTTTTGCGTTGAAAACCGATTTTCTCACTCAGGGCAGGGGCTTGTTCCGTGATCTCGGTCCGGTGCATCCGGGGCGTCATACATGGTTTGAATTCGGTCCTGCCATGGAAATTACCGGGAACGGTCAGGAGCAGCTGCATAAAACCATAGAATTTATTCAGACCCGCCTTGACAAGTGGTTCAGAGAAGAAGGCCGGGAGCCTGGTGAAAAATGAGAGCATTATTACAAGTTGTTTTATTTTTCATGTTTCTGACACTGCCGCTTGCCGGAGCTGCGCTGAGCAGTTCTCTGAAGGCTCTGCAGCATGTCAAGGCCGACAAATGGAATGTTGTCGGAGGCAATTATATCATCAGCGGTAATGTCCGGATAAATTACAAAGACATCATCATCACCTGCGATCAGGCAATAATCAATCAGAATCTCCGCGACTTTGAAGCCAAGGGGAATTGCCGCATGGTCAGGTGGAAGGTGATCAATAAAAATCTTACCGTAAAAGAACTCGCGGCATTGGAGAAATGTTCAGATGTAAAGGTCGAAGTTACCGGTATCAGCGGCAATGTTTTCGGAGAGCGGAAATTATCCGTCCGTGTCGATTACATCGCTGAGGCAGTTAACTGTCATAGCCTTTCCGGGAATATGAAAAGCGGTTATTTCCGTTTCGATAAACTCCGTTTGAATACCCGCAGCGTAGTTTGCCGTGCGGAATCCGGGGAGCGTCTGCCGAATGGCGTACTTGAACTTGTCAGTGCTGAAGTAAGCCCTTGTTCCTATTTGAAATCTGACAATGCCCATATCTCTGTCGGGGCCTCCAAATTGCGCCTGATCCCTCACCGCACCGGCTTTTTCGGAGCTGAACACATAGACCGGGATTTTGACGATCATATCATCACCATGTGGCATGGTATCGCCAAGGTGTACGGCATGCCGGTATTTTATTTCCCCTACATATTCAAACCCAGAGATGAAGATCCGGGATTTTTCGGCTTTCATTGGGGAAAAAGCGGAGATTGGGGATACTTTTTCTCTGCGTACAAAAGGTTTGTTTTTACCGATTACCCGCTTTCAAAGCTGAAGGTGCGGGCTGACTGGTATACTCTGCGCGGTGTCGGTTATGGAGCTGAAGGAACATTTCAGACTGAAAACAGCCGTACTGATGTTTTTGCTTACGGCTTGTATGATATCCGCCCTTACGAAAGCGATAACTATGATGATTTCCGGATCAAGATACCTCATGCCAGATTTGATTTGCGGGTTTCCAATATCACTCATTTGACTCCTTATCTGGATTTTCGCGGGGCGATAGAGTATGCCAGCGATCCTTACTTTGTAAGGGATTTTTTCAACTCCCGTTACAATTCTGATCCTGAACCGGCTACTTTTGCAGCTCTGGAACAGCAGTTCGATAATTTTACTGCATCAGCTTATTTCAGGTTCCAGATCATGGATTCTTTTACGACTGTGGAAAAGATCCCGGAATTGAATCTTATCGGTCAAAGACAGCAGATCTTCAATACGCCATTTTATTATCAGGGTGATATGACCACTGGTTATTACCAGATGAAATGGATCGAATTTGATAAACATCTGCAGGGCTATCAGGGCAGTAAATTGAAAGATTACGATGCTTTCAGATTCGATACCACCCATTTTCTCTATCTGCCTTTGAGAACACCATATTTCGTCTTTACTCCCCGTGCCGGTTTCAAACTTACTGCCTACTCGGCAAGTTCAGAAACCAAAGTTTCGGAAGAAGATCTTTTGAATATGTTTACAGCCGCGGCTCCTACCAACAGACTGGGTACGGATTTCAAAAATTATGATGATGATGGCGGTTCGAAGGTGCGCTGGGTGGGGGAACTCGGCGCAGAACTCTCGACCAAGATCCACAACACATGGTCAGATCTGCGCAGTACGGCTCTGCGGCTCGACGGATTGCGGCATATCATCAGGCCGTATGCCAATTATACATTCATCAGCACCCCGAATGAAGGACGCAAGCAACTTTATTATTTCGATGAGATCGACCGTATCGAAGGTACAAGTTTTTTCCGGTTCGGTTTGGAAAACCGCTTGCAGACCAGAGATGGGAACGGGATAAAGAATTGGTTGAGGCTGGAAAATTTCATTGATGTCTACACCACCAGAAAAGATGGAATGAATTATGTCGGAGATTTTTGTACATTGCTTTCCGTGACCCCGGTGAAAGGACTGACTGTCAGCACCCAGATCATGATGGATGCCGGAAACAATAATGAAAAAATGCCCGATGATTACCGCCACGGACGCAATGTCGGTCGGACCGGTATCGATTTGAAATGGCTGAACCGTTGGAATGTTTCGGTAAAATACACTCCTGTTGAGGATGTGACTTTTACCTTTGCGTATGATTATATGCGTCCCTACAGCGGGCGTTATGCCTATTCCATGGGATCTACCCTGACTATGCTTGAAAGTTCCCGCTGGTTCAAAAAAACATGGTATAAGCATACTGAAACATTCTCAGTCGGTATTCAGTTCCCTATAACTCCTGACCGTCGCACATTTGCCGGTTTTGCCATGGGCTATGATTTTATCGACGGACATGTAAGTATGTACAAGATGATGCTTAAACGGGTGTTTCATTGTATTGAGCTGAATGCAGTATTGGCATTTGAATATGATTCTGACGACAGCAAAAAGAATTGGGATACTTCATTTTCTGTCGGAGCAAGGTTCACCGGGCTTGATTCTCCGGTCCTGCATGGGGCCAATGCTGTTCTTGCCGATGCCAAAAACAATTCCAAAGGCTTTTCTCTCTAATTGAAATCAGGAGTTTTATATGTATATCGTAACCGGAGGGGCCGGACTTATCGGCAGTGCGGTGGTCGCGGCTTTGAATGAAAGAGGTATTGACGATATTCTCATTGTGGATCACCTCGGAACTTCCGACAAGTGGAAAAATCTTGCTCCGCTCGCCTATAACGATTATTTGGAAAAAGATGTGTTCCGCAGTAAATTTTCAAGCGGATCCTTCGGCGGAAATATCGAAGGCGTATTTCATCTCGGAGCATGTTCTTCAACCACAGAGCGGGATGCATCATATCTTATAGATAATAATTTCCGCTATACTGCCGAACTTGCCGAATATTGTGTTTCCAAAGGTATCCGTATGGTTTACGCATCAAGCTGTGCAACCTACGGGGACGGCTCCAAAGGTTATGTGGACGATGATGAAAAAATCGAAGAACTCCGTCCGATGAACATGTATGGTTATTCCAAGCAGATGTTCGATCTTTATGCCCGCAGACGCAACTGGCTGAAATCTCTGGTCGGATGTAAATTTTCCAATGTATACGGTCCAAATGAAAGACACAAGGGCGAGATGAGAAGTGTGGTGCTG
>JAFVRT010000271.1 GCA_017504125.1 Lentisphaeria bacterium | reverse complement strand
TTGATCCAGTCAAAGGAACCGGAAATACTTCCCACGAGTTCATATACTTTGCCGTCGTAACGGGTTTGCTGCGGACCGCTTAAAAAAAAGTGGCTGTCAAAAAATTTCATGGAGCCCGGAGCAACGGCAATCCTGAATCCTATACTGCCGGGGATATACTGATATGCAAGGCAAGGAGTGCGTTTCAGACATGCTTTTTCATTTGAAGATAAAAAAGAACCGCCCAGTATGATATTGGAGTTATGCATACGCGGTTTTGTATGGGGAATGACCATTTCTGCCACATTTCCATACATATCCCACAGACCGAGTTTACTTGATTTTCTGGAACCGGGAGCCCAGCTGCGTTTTTCTGAATTTTTTCCGAATCGTGCGCGTTCCGAGAAAGGAGTGGTGTCTGCTCCGGACCAGGCGTTTGCAGCAGCCAGTTCCCATTCAGCTTCGGTCGGCGGACGGACGATGTATCCGGGCGGCAGAATACCGTGTTCCCGGAAATTTACGGTCAGGATATAGCAGAAAAAAAGTATATCGTTCCAACTGATCCGCTCGACCGGGGTGCCGGAGAGATTGGAACGCTGCGGAGCGATACCGAGAAGTTGAGAAACACTTGCATGAAGTGTTTCATGTTTGCATATCCAGAAGTGATACGGCAGCTTGACAGTTTTTCCGAGATAACGCAATCGTACTGCCCCCTGGGGAACGAATATCAAAGGATAAAAAGAAAACTGCTCATTTAACCACTCACTACCGCATTTGGGACCGTTCCAATTGCGGTAAAGTTTTGTATCATGGGCTGCCAGTTTTTTTCGGAAAGCCGATAATTTTTTCTTGTCAGCATAAGCGGCAAGCGGTGTCGCAAGAAAGCTGTGGGCAGCTCCGGAAATTTGCCAGCTGCGGTCGAAACTGACATTTCCAGCCGGAAACGGAGGCATACTGTCTGCCGCAGTTTTTTCTAATAACTGCTGCAATTCAATGGCGAGTTTTGCACAAGTTTGCCATTGTTTTTTCTGAAATGCCTTTTCGAGAGAAGTGCTTAAATCACGGTATCTGCCGTATATGGAAGGCTGGTAATGCTTCAGCTGGAATCCGGTAAGTTCCCGTCGGTCTTTGTTGATCGCAAGAAACGAATCTGCAATTTTTTTCCAATTTTTACTTTGCTCGTGCTGTTTTTTCTGCCATATTCCCCATGCCGTTGTGCAGCAGAGCAGCAGCAGCAGAGAAATGAGCATTGCCGCGAATATTGCATTGAATACTCCCCGGTTGCATTGCCGGTAGTCTTTGAAATCCTGCAGGATCTTTTCCCATT
Organism: Lentisphaeria bacterium; assembly: GCA_017504125.1. Classification (GTDB taxonomy): domain Bacteria; phylum Verrucomicrobiota; class Lentisphaeria; order Victivallales; family Victivallaceae; genus UBA1784. The sequence continues at coordinate 2,236 of JAFVRT010000271.1, read as the reverse complement.
TTTTCGGTTTTTCAAGTTTCAACGGTAAGCCGGAAAGAAATTCTTCCGCACTTTTGAATCGCTTTTCCGGATTTTTATTACACATTTTCAACAGCACAGGATTGATCTGACGGCATACTTCAAGCCGCATGTCTGCCGGGAGTTGAGGATATTGTGCGGGGCTGAAGCCTGTTACCATGCAGTAAAAAACCTTGCCGAGTGCATAAAGATCGCATTGCTGATCGAATTCCCGAGCCCCGTTCATTACCTCCGGAGAAATAAATCCCAGAGTGCCTGCCAGAGAAACAGTTTCGCCGACTTTTACGACAAGTCCCGGATCGCTGAGTTTTGCCCTGCCGTTTACGAATATTATATTTTCAGGTTTTATGTCGCGGTGTATCAGGTCGGCCTGATGTATTATCTTGAGGGCTTCAAGCAGCTCTCTGGTTATGATGATCGCTTCTTCGGGAGTGAAACATTTGTATCTTTTCAGCAGATTGCCGAGGGTGGCAGGGGTGTATTCGCAGTTGGACGAACAATCGTCAGCGGCCTCCATGGTGTAATAGAATCCCTCCGGAGTTGCGCCAACATGGAATATATGCAGTAAATTGGGATGTGAATTGGAGATCTTCATATAGTGCTGCAGACCGCGCAATTCCCGGTCAGAATTATTCGGCGAAGAAACGATCTTTATGACTATTTTCTGACCGAGTGGGTTTTTGGCAAGATAAGCTATCCCGACGGCACCTTTGCCGCATCGTGAAATGATCTCGCAGCCGGAAAATGTTTCTCCGGATTTTAAAAATGTTGCCAAATCAGATTATCTCCTGTTTATTACTACATTAAAATAGCATTAACTCAGATAATTTCAAGATTGATTCAAGTAAAATATGAAAAATTTAAGAATTTTTTTAATTATGGTGTAAGATTTGTATGCTGAACGACAATACTATAGTAGATGACAGATACCGCCGCAAGCGGAGTTGCAGACAGGGTTGTAAAAATACCGGTTCTCTCGGCCTGGAACTTATGTTCCGTTCCGGTTTTTTTCAAGTTTTGTCTGCCATTCCGTTTGCGGCGGTGTTTTTTTGAGTAAAAACAGATCGGAAAACTTGAAAAAAACTTTTTCTGCGATATATTAACAAAAATAGTACAATTATTATCGAAAAGTTTTTTTATGGATGCAGTAATAATATTTTGTTTCCTCTCTTTTTTGTTGGTATCAGGGAAACTGCTTCGGGTGGGAATACCTCTGCTTCAAAAGTGTTATCTGCCGAGTTCGGTTATCGGTGGCGTGATCGGGCTTATACTTTTTCAATGTTTTCCGGGAGTTATTCCTCCTGAATGTAAAGCCGCCGTCGGCAAAATACCGGGATTCATGATAAATGTGGTGTTTGCCACGCTTTTTCTCGGTGTGGTAACACCGCCTTTGAAACGGATTTTTCAGGTGGCGTTTCCTCAGTTGTGCTTTGGACAGATATTGGCATGGGGGCAGTATGTTATCGGTTTTGCTGCTGTAGGATTTCTGCTTATCCCGCTTTTCGGAGTCAATCCGGCTTTCGGCAATCTGCTTGAGATCGGTTTTGAAGGCGGACACGGTACTGTAAGCGGTATGGCAGAAAGTTTCAAAGCCTTCAATTGGGAAGATGGGATCGCTCTCGGTTATACTATGGCTACTGCCGGAATGGTTTTGGGCGTGAGTATAGGTATTCTGCTTGTAAACTGGGCCGGAAGAAAAGGTTATGTGAAAAATATCCGGAATTTTTCCGATCAGGGAAAGCTGCAGCAGCGCGGTATCTACTCCAGCTGGGAGCGTCCCAATGCCGGTTTGCAAACGGTGTATTGCGATTCCATTGACAGTCTGGCGTGGCATGTTTCGCTCATAGGTATTGCCATACTTGTCGGATTCGGGATGTTGAAGGGGCTGCAATATGCCGAAGTTCGGCTTTTTCCGGCAAGTTCGACCCGGATTTTTACCGGGTTCCCGCTTTTCCCCTTGTGCATGATGGGGGGGCTGGTTTTGCAGAAGTTGTTCCAGATATTCAAGGCCGGGGAACTTATCGATCACGAACAGATGCAGCGTATCGGCGGAACATCTCTGGATTTTCTGGTGGTTGCTGCCATGACTACCATAAAAATTTCTGTGGTCATGCAGAACTGGCAGGCATTGCTTATTCTCATTATACTCGGTACATTTTGGGCGACAGCCATGGTTGTACTGGCCGCACCGAAAATTTTCCGGGAATCCTGGTTTGAA
>JAFVRT010000270.1 GCA_017504125.1 Lentisphaeria bacterium | reverse complement strand
CTCTGGTCCGCAAGATCGCTGAAAATTACAAGCTGCCCTACTATACTTTGTCCCCCACCTATTCGGTCTGCCGCAACCATGGATATATCGCCGGTGAAGCCTTCAAGTGCCCCACCTGTGACGAAAAGACCGAAGTCTACAGCCGTATTACCGGTTACTACCGTCCGGTCCAGAACTGGAACGACGGTAAAGCCCAGGAGTACAAGGATCGCAGAGTTTACGATGCTCAAAGTGCCATGAAACGCCGTTTCGGCAGCGGAGCTCCTGAAACTGCCGCCAAGGCTGCAGTTCCGGCTGCCGCAGCAGATGCGATGCTTTTTGAGGAACCTGCTGCAGAAAACGGATTCGATTCTCTGATCCTCTTTACCACCAGAACATGTCCCAACTGCCGTATGGCTAAAACTTTCCTTGACCGGGCCGGAATGATCTATGAAACCGTTATCGCAGACGAAGCGGTGGAGTTGACCAGAAAATACGGTGTCCGTCAGGCTCCCACGCTGGTAGTTGTCCGCGGCAATGAGTTTGAAAAGGTGGTGAATGTTTCCAATATACGCCGTTTCATCGATGAACAGAGCAATGCTGAAAGCGGTGTGGTTCAGGTGATTTGAAGTTCTGATTATTTCAACCGGCGGGGAAATACCGCCGGTTGATTTCAGTATGGGAGGAAAGTCAGATGTATGATGTGATCATCATTGGAGCCGGCCCCGCCGGACTTACGGCGGCGATCTATGCGCTCCGGGCCAATAAAAGTGTTCTGGTGCTGGAAAAAGAAAGTTTCGGCGGTCAGATAACCTATTCTCCGAAGGTTGAAAATTATCCCGGATTCAATGAGATCTCCGGCAGCGAACTGGGGGAAAAACTGGTCGATCAGGCTATCAATCTCGGAGCGGAGATCGAACTTGATACTGTGATTTCTGTCAGAAATTTAGGTGCATACAAGATCGTACAGGGCGAACATGGTGAATATCAGAGCAAAAGCATCATTATCGCGGCAGGCAGCCATCACCGTCAGCTGGGATTGCCGCGGGAAGATGAATTCACCGGGAACGGGGTTTCCTATTGCGCTCTCTGCGACGGAGCATTTTACAAAGACCGTACCATTGCAGTTATCGGCGGCGGTAATACCGCGCTGCAGGATGCAGTATTGCTTTCGGATCAATGTGCCAAGGTTACAATAGTTCAGAATCTGGCTTTTTGTACCGGTGAAAAGCGGCTCATGGAAATATTGAAAAGCAAAAAAAATGTTTCCTTTCTTTACAATACTGTAGTTGAAGAACTTGAGGGAGAGGACCAGTTGAGTTCCATAATGCTCCGCAATATGGAAACCGACCGGACTGAAAGGCTCAAAGTAGACGGTATCTTTGTTGCGATCGGTCAGCAGCCGGATAATAAAGCCTTTGAAAGTGTCTGCCGGCTGGATGAACAGGGCTTCATTATTTCTGATGAATCCACCGATACTTCCACGCCCGGGGTCTATGCCGCCGGGGATTGCCGGACCAAAAAGGTGCGTCAGGTGGTAACTGCTGCAGGCGACGGTGCTGTTGCCGCTCTTAACGCCTGCCGCTTCGTGGAAGGCTGAAAAGTTTGACTTTACAGAAAAAAGATATTATGAGAGAATATTTGTGTTCCTCATAATATCTTTTTGTTTTCAGATGATAAATTTTTACCAACCGAAGATCGCCAGTTCTTCTGCGGTCAGTTCCCTGACTTCTCCGCACTTCAGCGATTCATCCAGTTTCAGACCGCCCACAGCCACCCGCTTCAGAAATACCACATTTTTTCCGACACGCTCACACATCCGTTTGACTTGATGATATTTGCCTTCGGCGATCTCCACATGAACCTTTCTGGGATCGTCCGGATCTATTTCCAGCCGGGCGGGTTTTGCGGTGAATTCTTTGAACTCCATCCCGGAAGCAAATATTTCCATATCCTGTTCTTCTGCGGGAGCATCCAATTCTGCATAATACCTTTTATAGAGATTTTTTCTCGGCGACATCAGTTCATGGTCGAATTGTCCGTCATTAGTCAGCAGCAGCAAACCTTCGGTATCTTTATCCAGCCGTCCGACAGGAAAGGGGGAAAAATGTTTCAGTTCCTCCGGAACAAGGTCGGTTACGACCGGATCACGGTCATCTTCAGTAGCACTCAGGTAACCTTGGGGCTTATTCAGCATGAGATAAATAAATTTCCGGTAGATGACAGGAGTGTTGTTGACGGATACAGAATCATTCTTTTCATCGACTTTCATGTCTGCAGTTCCGGCAATCGCACCGTTCACAGTTATTGACTTGCGCTTTACTAAAACGCGAACATCCTTTCTGCTGTAAGATGTCGCTTCCGAAAGATATTTATCCAGTCGTATCATCGTGTATTTTTCTATGTTGAATATTTAACGGTGTGATACTATACCACAGAAATCTTTTTTTTCAAGCTGTAAACATCGGATTTATCCTGTCGCGGGACACTCTCAGTAGGTTTGGGCAGAAATAATAGCTTATTCAGCACCAAACAGCAGGATTACTGCTTGCAATAGTTGTTGTTTTACAGTATATTAAGCGAAATCAAATTACACTTTATGACATCAGAGGATACTGAAAAATGCTCAGCGATATAGAAATTGCCAGAAATACTGTTATGCGCAATATCTCAGAAGTTGCCGCCGACCTCGGCTTGAAAGAAGATGACTACGAGCTTTACGGCAAGTATAAAGCAAAACTTTCTGCTGTTACAGCTCCGCAGAAAGGAAAACTTATCCTTGTTACGGCAATGACTCCGACCAAACAGGGCGATGGCAAGACTACCATTTCCATCGGACTTGCAGATGGCTTGCGTAAAATCGGGCAAAAATCCATTCTTGCGCTGCGCGAACCCTCTCTCGGACCCGTTTTCGGAATGAAAGGCGGAGCTACAGGCGGCGGTTATTCGCAAGTCGTTCCCATGGAAGATATCAATTTGCACTTTACCGGGGATTTTCATGCGATCACCAGCGCGAACAATCTGCTTTGCGCCCTTATTGACAACCATCTGCAGCAGGGCAATATTCTCGGTATCGATCCCCGTACGATCACATTCAAACGCTGTCTTGATATGAATGACCGTGCTTTGCGTAATATCGTGATCGGCATGGGAGGCCGATCCAACGGCGTGGTAAGAGAGGATCACTTCTGTATTACTGTGGCTTCGGAAGTAATGGCAGTATTCTGTCTTGCAAGGGATATTGATGACCTTGAAAAATCTCTGGGAGATATTACGATCGGTCAAACTTACGACAAGCGGCCGGTCAAAGCACGTGACTTGAAGGCTCAGGGAGCCATGACCGTATTGCTGAAAGAAGCATTCCGTCCCAATCTTGTTCAAACTCTCGAAGGGACACCTGCTGTTATTCACGGAGGGCCGTTTGCCAATATCGCACATGGCTGCAATTCTGTCCGTGCAACTGATACAGCTTTGCGTCTTGCTGATTATGTTGTCACAGAAGCCGGATTCGGCAGTGATCTCGGAGCGGAAAAATTTCTTGATATCAAATGCCGCAAAGGCGGATTCGCTCCGGATTGTGCGGTTCTGGTGGCCACGATCAAGGCTATGAAGCTCCATGGCAACGGAGATATGAAAAGCGGATTTGCCAATGTGAAGAAGCATTACGACAATCTTCATGAGAGATTCGGACTCAATGTTGTGGTGGACCTCAACCGTTTCAGCAATGATACAGAAGAAGAAGTTGCCCTTTTCCGTCAGCTTTGTGCCGGAAATGATATGCCCTGTGCAGTATCGACCGGATTTGTTGATGGGGGCAAAGGATGTATCGAGCTTGCGGAAAAAGTTGTGAAAGAAATGGAAAAAGAAAGTGAGATGAAATATCTTTATGATCTCACGGATCCCATAGAAGAAAAAATAAAAAAAATCGCCCGCAAATGCTATGGGGCAGACGGCGTGATCTTTTCTGCATCTGCTGCCGGAAAACTTGCTTCACTTGCTCCTGAATATACAAATTATCCGGTTTGTATAGCCAAGACCCAGTATTCATTTTCCGACGATCCCAAATTGCTCAATGTGCCGGTCGGCTTTAACATCAATGTGCGTGATATCGAAGTCAAAAGCGGCAGCGGGTTTATAGTTGCTTATCTCGGTGATATCATAACCATGCCCGGACTTCCCAAAGTTCCCAACGCCGAAGCTATCAGGCTCGTCGATGGTGAAACCGCAGGACTTTTCTGAAGTTTCTGCTCCCTGCATGGGAGGAATGTTCCCTTTCTAAAAGGAGTTTTCTCCCGTCCAGTTGCGGCTTGCGGCACTCCATAATCCTTGCTGGAGTTGAAGAATACCGTTGACATTCATGTGTTTGAAATCCATTTTATCAAGCAGATCCCGGCAGCGCGGCAGCATATCCGGATCCGGTTCAGCTGCCGGATCCAAAGCCAGAGCAAAAAGCAGATTGCCCAGGCTGCGGGTGTATTCCATAACCTGATGAAACTCCGGCGGCCGTTTGGGATTTGCATAAGTGAATCCTTCGAATACGCCATCTTCTTTCGGTACAGCAGGCGGCTGAAGCAGCCGCATGGGGCAGGTACGCCAATCCGGTGCGGCAGCGGTCCAGTCACCCGTGAATGTTTCCGCATTATGCAGTTGTTTGCGGAAAAGTTCAAGGATATGAACTCTGTTCAGAGCCATTGCTTTTTTATATTTTCTGTGCAATGTTTCATTTCCGATCGAAATATCTGAAAGTACTGCCAGAGAAATTTGCATTTGAGATACGGTTATATCCCACCAGAATAAATTTGCTTCATTCATTTTCAAGGTTGCATCTGTACCGGGATCGGCATACTGCAGGGCAAGTTTTTTCCAATGGTCATCTCCTGTAGCATCCCATGCTGCGGCGTAAAACATCGGGAGCCGCAGCATTTCATGAGGAGCCGCATTCCATACAGATGAGTATATCCCGGGGCGTCCGTCAAGGCGCAAAAGATTACCGTCTGATTCCGGAGTGATGACATTTTCGCAGTATCGTGCTGTACTGACGAGCAGATCCCGTGCATCATTCTGCAGTTCCGGAAAATTTTTGAAACAACGCCATGCGGCATATACCGCAAGTGTGAACTGGTCGCGTGAACTGTTGAAATAACAGTATGATATATTGCATCCGTAATCATGCACATTTATAAGTCTCTATTTCATCTTATTCGTTATGTTCCTTAAAGTTCTCTACTTGCTCCATAATTTGCTGGAATACTGCGGGGCTGTATTGGGGCGGATAACCATTCTTGATAAGACAAATTTTGATATCCTGCTTCAATTTGTCCCGGACACGCTGGTTATTGAGCCAATCGGAAAATGCCGATTGGGTATCGATGATCTCTTTGATCTTCTTTGCCAGTGATTTGCACTTGTCATTTCCGTACTTACCGTCTGTCCCATACTCAAAATTGTGTTCATCCCGCAGATGGATCAGAATATCATAGAAGGCTTTTTCTTCAAAAGTCAGTCCCATTTGGCGGAAACTTTCCCGGTCAGCATTCAGTCCGGCAAGGATATCCAATGCCTGGTCGGTTGCATTTTGAATGATCTTACTTGACGCTTCTTCCTGGGTTTCGCCCGCTTCTTCCAGATCAAGATGCTTGCGGCGTTCGTGATACTGCTGAATGGTCTTTTCCAAAAGTTCCTGATACTTCTGTGCAGCCACAGCATTGGTTTTAGAGTATTCAACAATGCGTTTGCGGAGCATTTTTATCAGAAGTTCAAGTTTGGTCGCGGGCATGGGAATATCAACAAGGATCTCTTCAAATTTCGGGTCAAAGATATCTTCTTCCTCTCCGACAGCCAAAATGCTTTCGACCTGACTGTATTTCAAAGCCTCTTCCACCATTTTTGCAACAGTACGGTTCATGCTTTCGGTATCAAGTTCAACGATGCCGCCCATTTTGCGGACAAATCCGGCAATGGACATAAAGCATTGTGCCAGAGAAAACTCTTCTTCGGCAAGCACATTGGACGGCTGACAAATATCGTAAGCAGTCCGCATACGCTTGACCATTTTGAGGAAATATGTCTTAAAATTGACCTGACGGGACTTTTTGCCGTCCTCCAGATTCAATGCTTCAGAATTGTAGAAAACAAACTCCGCAGCAAGAGAAAGTTGTTTGTAACGCTCAACCGGGTCGGTATCTTCTTTGAGGAAACAGCTTAAATCAAATCCTGTGAAAAGCTGCTTTAAAATCGCCAGATGCTCTTTGAAAACATCATACGCCTGTGCGACATCATCTTCGGTCGGAGCAAGATTTTCACCACCGCCGCCATAAGTTTTCATGGCTTCAAGCATATTATCCCGAATACCGATATAGTCAATGATCAGACCGAAATCCTTGCCCTGATCTTTGCGGTTGACTCGGCTGATCGTCTGGATAAGGGTGTGCTTTTGAAGCGGCTTGTCATTGTAAAGATAAGCCAGACAAGGCACATCAAACCCAGTGATCCACATATCCACTACGATCACGATACGGAAGTTTGAATTTTCCTGTTTGAAGCAGCTGTCCAGGGTGTCGTTGCGTTCGCTGTTGGTCACGCCGCCCAGATAATTATACATTTCTTCTTGGTCATTTTTGCCGTTGGTGGCAACCATAGCAATGGTGGGCATGGCTTTGAGCTTATCCAGCTCCTCTTTGGGAAGAGTTGTTTCCCACGGACTTTTCCGTTCCTCAAACCAATCGGGGAACTGCTCTTTGAACTGCATCAAAAGATTGTAAGCAATAGTTCGATTGGAACAAACGATCATTGCTTTCTGACGGCGATCGGGGTCGGCATCCAGAGCCTCGGTAAAGTGTTTGTAAATATCCGCTGCCAGCCGTTTCAACCGTTCAGGCTCTCCAAGGATAACTTCCATACTGCTCATTGCTTTTTTGCTGGCAAGGATATCTTCTCTGGTCGCACCTTCATCGGCACACTTCTTGTAGTATTCTTCGATTTCCTTGACTTTCTGCTCATTCAGCAGCACTTTGGCGATACGGGGATGGTATTTGATGGGGACAGTGATTCCATCTGCCACTGCCTGATCCATGGTATAGCGGTCGATTTCATCACCGAAAGTCTGATAGGTCTCGGCAATGGGAGTCCCGGTAAAGCCGACAAAGGTGGCATTGGGGAATGCCTCGTGCAGAACTTTGGCATATGGTTTGGAAACCATCGCCCGCATATTTTCATCAGCATCTTTGCTGAATTTGATCTGCTTACTGCGTTCGATCTGGGTGCGGTGTGCTTCGTCAGAAAAACAGATGATGTTGGCGCGGTCATTTATAAGTCCGACTTTATCATCATCACGGTCGCAGAATTTTTGAATGGTACAGATGTAAAATCCGCCAGAAGGTCTTGCGCCCAACTCCTGCCGCAGATCTTTGCGGGATTTGATTTGACGGACTTCGCCCAAGCCCAGAAACTCGGTGGACTTGGTAAAAAGTTTTGCTCCCTGTTTCTGCAAGTCGTCACGGTCAACGATCATGACGATGGTAGGAGAACCAAGCTCATTGGCACAGCGCAAAGAGAGCTGACGGGCAAGGAACGCCATAGTGTAGGTTTTGCCACAGCCGGTCGCGCCGAAATATGTGCCGCCTTTACCGCTGTGACGGGCAACGGAACGCAAAACGCTTTCCCGAAGCAGACGGGCGGCGAAGAACTGCGGATAGCGGCAGACGATTTCCCGTTCTTCATGGTCAAACTTCCGATCCTGAAAATAGACATAGTCACGGAAGATTTCCAGAAAACGGACAGGCGAAAACACACCCTTGACCATGGTTTCGGCTTCGGCGAATCCCTGATTGGAAATCTTGTCATCATTTTCGACCCGCCGCCATGCGTAAAAGTGTTCGTAGGAAGTCAGCACCGTCCCCAAGCGGGTCTTGACCCCGTCAGAAATCATTGCCAAGGGGCAATAGTGGAGCAAGTGGGGAATATCCCGCCAGTAACGGATATTGATTTGTTCATAGGCGTCAAATATGGTGGCATTGGCTTTGGAAGGGCTTTTCAGCTCGATCACGCACAACGGAATACCATTGACATAAAGCAGAATATCAGGTCGGCGGTTTTTCCGCTGATTATTGTTCACATAATCGACCGTAAACTGATTGACCACTTTAAAAGTGTTGTTTCCTGCATTATCGTAATCAATAAAATTGATGGTATGCGGCGTGCCGTCAGCCGTAGTAAAAGTGATCCCATCCACCAGCATAGTATAAATATTGTGCATGGTGGCAAATTGAGTTTCACCACCGGCAAGAGAGATTTTGTTGACGATGTCGCTTACTTCATCGGGATTCAAAAACGGATACTGTTTTTCAATGAAGGAATGTATGTCATCGGCAATAAGCACCTCGGTACCGCTTGCGCGTTCAATATTATCCCCGAAAAGATACTCCCAGCCGTTATCCACAAACATCTGCACAAAAGCATTTTCAAAATCCTGCTCACAGAATCTGCCGTTGTAATTTGTCAGTGCCATAATATATCCTCATTCAGCTTGAGCCGATTTTTCTTTTTTCTGTTTGAATGCTTGTATTATTGGAGCCATATAATGTTCTCCATAGATAATAGGAGTTCCTCCCTGACGGATAATTTGTCCCAGAGCATAGTCGTTATCTAGAATGGAACTATGAAAAACATACTCTTTTTGCTCCAAATCACAAGTTAATTTGATCAGAAGTAAATATTCGTCTTGTGCAGCAGCTTCTCTTTCTGTGGCAATCAGTTTTTCGTCTTGGTTATTTTGAGTATATTTGAAACAAGGCATTTCGACAAAAACTTCTTTGATATTATTTGTCAAAATAGTCTTGGCAACTTCATGAAATTTCCTATAAACAGTTGTTGGCAAATCTCCTTGAAACGCATCTAAATCATAAGTGTCATCATCATAGATAATCATTATTGCGGGCAAAATATTCAGTTTTTGGGGAACAGGTTTTCCACAGCACATTGAAATATGCATAATTACAAATTGATGAAATTGATCCATGCCAATAGCCCGAAAATTGGCTAAATGCCAATCTTGCATTGATCCTTTTGATAATGTTTTTTGGGGAGGTATATTTAAGAAAGACTTATCATTTTGCTTTTGACCAAAAAATGCAATGCGAGATGCTTTTTCAAAGTAATCTTTTTGCGGATAATATGCATAATCATCAATTGCAAACATATCATCAGGCATTTGTAAAAAAGGCATTTTTTTTATACGGTCAATTATTTGCAGGCAGAGTGCACTTGTTTGATTTGTTTCAATATATAATTCTGAAAGGAAATCTGCCATTTGTTTTATCCCGAGCATAAGATTTGTTCGTAAATTTTCACGATGTCCCTTTTGAAAAAAAGAT
>JAFVRT010000269.1 GCA_017504125.1 Lentisphaeria bacterium | reverse complement strand
GCGGCCCCGTCAGCTGGACCAACTGGTTCAAAGAGGCTCCTTCCAGACTTACTTTGAGAACTGTATGCAATTTTTATCAGGACGGCGGAATCGATACTCCTGTCGTATATTCCACCAATCACCGCGAAATCGTTATCCGGCGCGGTGAAACTTTTGCTTTCAAAGCAGTTTGCCCTGTCAACAAAGCCAACCGCTACCAGATAGTCCTCGGTGATTGACATGAGGATCAAAACTTTATTTCTTGCAGCCCTGACGATATTTCTTGTCGGTATCATAACAGGCTGCAGTTCTCCTAAAGGGGATTTTGTACATAAGACGGAAGCAGAGCTTGCCCAAATGGAAAAACTCAACGAAACTGCCCACCAAGCCTTCATCAACGGCAGTTACGGACAAGCCTCAAGCATACTTGCCAAACTCAATTCTGAGCGTACCGTCAGCAGACCGCTTTACCAGCTGGAACAACTCTCAGTTCTTCTTATGGACGGCAAAAATGATGAAGCTCATGAGCTGATGACAAAAATTCATGCCGACCTTGAAACCCTTTTTGATGCCAAGCTTGAAGAAAAAGCTCAAAGTGTCTGGCATGGAGAAATCAATAAAGTTTTCAAAGGCGATTCCTATGAACGGGCAACATTTTACGCCTTTATGGCACTTTCATTCATCAGAAAAGGCAACTATGAAGATGCTTTGAGATGTGTCAAGAACGGCCTGCTTGCCGATGCGGATTCCAATTCTGAAAAAGCCATTGATGACTTTGGTTTGCTGCATTATCTCGGATTTCTGGCAGCTTCAAAGATGAATGACCGCAATGAAGCGGAAGCATATCTGAGTGCCATGAAAAAAGCCTTGCAGCTGCGCGGAGTGAAAACCGATACCGATACGGCAGATTGTTTCAGTACCATCCCCAGGCAGACTCCAAATGTTATTCTGGTGGTTTGGGCCGGTTCTCCGCCAACAGTTGTCTGTTCCGGACAATACAAGGAGATCCGCAATATCGTACACGGTATGAATGTTTTCAACGCAATGTCGATCGCGGTGGGCGATGGCTTGCCGGTATTCACTCCCAATGATCTGGCGGATATAGATTTTCAAGCTACCACCCGCGGCGGAAGGCTTATGGATAATGTTCTGTCCGATAAAGCCACAGCCAAAGCGGTCGCGGAAGTTTCCGGCAATGTGCTCGTCGTTGTGGGAACAACTTTTTGCCTTACCGGTTTGAGAATGATGGGGTCGCCTCCTGTTGCAGCCACGATGTTGGGAGTCGGAGTCGGCTGCCTCATTCTCGGAGGAACGGTCCATATCGTGGGTTCCATGATGAATCCTGCTGCAGACGGCCGTTTCTGGAGAAATCTCCCGGCACAATTTTACATTGTGCCTCTGAGCCTTCCCGCAGGGAAACATCAGATCATGCTCCAGGGCTACCGCAATTTTGATGTCGCAGGCATCACGATGCATACAATTGACGTTCCGGCATCACAAGGTGTTAATGTGATACATCTCCCCATGATGACTCAGGGCTTCACCTATGCACAGGCGTTGAAGTCGAAGCACCGCAAACTGCATCGGGAAGCAATCATCAAAGCCGACATGGACCGTCTTGCAAAGGAGATCCTGTAATGAACATCCGGAAATTGAAAATTCTTGTGCTCAGTTCGGCTTCTTTTTTAAGTCTGCTGTTTATTCCGGGGTGCGCAACTCCCGTATATGACGAACTGAAACCTATCCCGGAATACAGCAAATCGACCAGAACTTTTGACACTTCAGCTGCAATTCAGTACATCCCCTTTACGGATCCGCGTATAAATACAGCAATTCACGCAGAATTTGCCAAAAATTCTTATACAAACATATTTACGACCAGTAATTATGAGGCAAAATTTCCAAAAAGTGTCCATATTCTCACACCGTTGGATTTTTCAATAAAACTCCTGTCATGCAAAGAGGGCCATTACATTGAAATGCGTCTGATCGTAATGGTCCGTTCTCCCGGTTATGTATGGTGGAACGAGTTGCATTCATCCAATGCGAGATATTTTCAGGCTTTCAGCCGCCGTTTTACAGAATTCCGTGAAATACTTGAACAGGACTATCAGGAAGAAATCAATCAAGTCGTAGCAAATCTGTTTTCGATAGAAGAATTCCGTTCAGCTATCGAACCGGCAAAACAGAATAACGATTCCGGTACGGCTCAGAACGCAGTCAGCAGCAGTAAAACACCATGGTCCAATCTCTCCGATGCCATACGAAAATCCCATCAGCATGATATAATCCGCTGGTCATTTATCGCCTCTGAGCGCGGTGATAAACGGGCTGATGAATTGCTTGCCGCTTATTTGCTTTCAAACGAAAATATTTGCGGCGACAACAAACGCCTGTTCAAAGTACTGACACGCCTTGCCGAAAATGGACAGCAGTACGCACAAAACAAACTGGCCGGTTTGTATAAAAACGGTCATGGCGTGGAAGTTGATCATAAAAAAGCCCTCTACTGGTACAGCCGGGCTGCAGAACAGGGGCTGGCTGATGCTCAGTTCAAAGTCGGCTGGTTCGCAGAACACGGTATCGCGACACGCAAAAGCCGTTCTGAGGCAATCAGATGGTATAAAAAAGCTGCATCGCAAAACCATTTAGATGCAGCTCAAAGACTGAAAACACTCAGGCGGATGCCTCAAACAAATCAGTAAGATCACAAATCCGATCACTCCGGCAGACAGGGAAACATAAAAATTTCTTCTGTCTGCCGTTTGGTGTATACCGATTTTTTGTAAAAAATCTTTCCTTGAAGCATATAATTTCTGGAATTAAGACAAGTTGTGTGCTATATTATGCAGATTATACATATTTTGCAGAAAAACAATATATCAGAGAGGTCAAGTTATGAGTCAGTTTGAAGCACTGCCCCGGGCTTATGAACCGGCCGAAGTCGAAAAATACTGGTTCCCCAAATGGGAAAATATGAACGCTTTCCACGGCGAAGCAAAAACCGGAAAACCCGGATATTCCATCGTTATCCCTCCTCCGAATGTTACCGGGATCCTCACTCTGGGCCATGTCTTGAACAATACTTTGCAGGATATCCTCTGCCGTCGTGCCCGCATGAAAGGTTTTGAAGTGTGCTGGTTCCCCGGCACCGACCACGCCGGTATCGCTACTGAAGCACGGG
>JAFVRT010000268.1 GCA_017504125.1 Lentisphaeria bacterium | reverse complement strand
TCAGTAATATAACCTGTATTGTCCGGAATCGGGTGGGTAACATCATCACCGGGCATGGTGGTAACACCGAGAATGGTGATCGAACCGGCTCCGTCAAAGTCGACAGCCTTTTCATAACGGGCAGCCAGCTGACTGTAAAGGTCACCGGGATATCCGCGGGTGGCCGGGATCTGCTCCATGGTAATGGCGATCTCTTTGAGAGCGTCCGAGAAGTTGGTCATATCGGTGAGAAGCGTAAGCACCCGTTTGCCTTTGAGGGCATAGGCTTCGGCAACGGCCAGAGCCATATCGGGAACCATAAGGCACTCCACGGTGGGGTCGGCTGCAGTATGGATGAACATCACAGTACGGGAAAGAGCACCGTGTTCATCCAGCGTGCGTTTGAAAACCAGATAGTCGTCATATTTGATACCCATACCGCCAAGTACGATAACATCGACTTCAGCCTGCAGAGCGATCCGGGCCAGCAATTCGTTGTAGGGTTCACCGGCGATGGAAAAAATCGGCAGTTTCTGGGATTCGACCAATGTATTGAAAACATCGATCATGGGAATATTGGTCCGGATCATCTTGCGGGGAATGATACGCTTTGCGGGATTTACAGACGGCGCACCGATGGCGATCATATCTGAAAGGATCTCAGGTTTCCCGTCTCTGGGATATCCGCGGCCGTTGAAAACCCGGCCCAGCAGATCTTCGGAACTGGAAACCTCCATAGGACGGCCGAGGAAACGCACCTGGTCATTGGTTCCGATACCGCGGGAACCGGCAAAAACCTGAAGTGAAACTTTGCCGTTATCAAGACGGATCACCTGGGCAAGAGAAGTTCCGCGGCGGCTGGTTACTTCGGCAAGTTCATTGTACCCCACGCCGTCGGCTTCAACGGTGATAACATTACCGGCGATATGAATGATTTTGTGGTATACCTTACGCATTTTTCTTTTCTCCGGATTCGTTGAGTTTCGCTTCGATAGCGGCGTATTGTTCTTTGTATTCTGCGGAATCTTCACGCAGATAGTTCAAATCCATGCACAACTGGCGCAATTCGAGGAAATAACGCCGTGCATTATCTTTGTCATCAAAGGCAAAGTCTTTTTTCAACACCTTCTGCACCAGAGCAAAGGTGTTCCGCTGACGGTCGGCACCGTTGGCGGCATCGACTTCATCAAAGGTGTTCTGCTGCAGATAGACATAGTCGAGAAATTCGCTTTTGAGATAGACGACAAAGTCTTCAATGGCAGTACCTTCTTCGCCGATAACCTTCATCATGGAGTTGACTTCGGCACCTTTTCGCAGGATATTGCGTGCAAAGGTCAGTTCATCATGATCCACTACGCTCTGGTATTTGCTCCAGCTTTCCAGAGGATGGATGGCGGGATAACGGCGGGCATCGGAGCGTTCACGGGAAAGTCCGAGGAATGCCCCCACCACCTTCAAAGTTGCCTGCGTTACCGGTTCTTCGAAGTTACCGCCGGCAGGGGAAACCGCTCCGCCGATGGTAACAGATCCGGTATCTCCGGAGCGGAGTTTCACCAGACCGGCACGCTCGTAAAAACTGGCGATAAGGGATTCAAGGTAAGCCGGGAATGCTTCTTCGCCGGGGATCTCCTCCAGACGGCCGGACATTTCACGCAACGCCTGAGCCCAGCGGGAAGTCGAATCCGCAAGCAGCAGGGTATTGAGTCCCATCTGCCGGTAATATTCAGCCAGCGTTACTGCGGTGTAAACAGAGGCTTCGCGGGCAGCCACAGGCATTGAACTTGTGTTGCAGATGATGATCGAACGGTCCATGAGAGAGCGTCCGGTACGGGGGTCTTCGAGTTCAGGATATTCGCGGAGTATCTCCACCACCTCTCCGGCGCGTTCACCGCAGGCAGCCACGATCACCACATCGGCTTCGGCATAACGGCTCAAAGCGTGCTGCAGCACGGTCTTTCCGGCACCGAAAGGTCCGGGAGTACAGAATGTACCGCCAACAGCAACCGGGAAGAAAGTATCGATCGTACGCTGTTGGGTGATGAGAGTTTTTTCCGGCAGAAGTTTTTCGGCATAATCTGAAATGGGGATCTTCACCGGCTGGAACTGAGTCATGGTTATATTGCGTCTTTCGCCCCGGTCATTGACGGCAACAGCCATGGTATCGTCAATGGTGTATTCTCCGGCGGCGGCAACGCTTTCCAGAGTCCACTCGCCCTGATAGCTGAAGGGCACCATGATGTAATGGGTGATGATACCTTCGGGCACAGAACCGATACGGTCACCGGCGACGAGAGTATCACCAACTTTGGCAATGGGAGTCCACAACCACTTTTCTTCCCGGTCGAGGGCGCGGAGATAAACACCGCGCTGCAAAAAGAATCCTGAGTGTTCAGCCAGCAGATTCAAAGGATTCTGCAGACCGTCATATACCCGTTTCAACAATCCGGGACCGAGTTCCACACTCAGCAATTCGCCGGTAAACTCCACGCCGTCACCGACTTTAAGACCGGCGGTACTTTCAAAGACCTGCAAATCGGCCCGGTTGCCGCGGACCCGGATCACTTCGCTTTTAAGACGGCTTCCGCCGACATGAACATAGGCCACCTCATTCTGCATGACTTCGGCGGTAAATTCAACGGTTATCATATTTCCGTTGACGCCGATGACCTTTTCCAAATGAAGATTTTCGGACATAAAAAATCACTCCTTTTTCAGGGATTGCTCCGGGTTACCCGCTCCAGAGCGGCATCAAAATTAATCCGTCCCGGTTCCAGTTTCCGGTTACGGTATTTGTTTACGACAGCAAGTTTCAATCTGTAAGCGCAAAGTGCATCAAAGTCAAACTCTTTGCAAAGCAGCTGTTCTTCCACAAAGTTCCAACGCAGTCTATCGACCATGATCTCTCTTTCTGCGGGATCACTCATGGCTGCCAAAGTACCGGCCACAGCATCATAGTCTGCAAAATACTCCGGCGGATCAGGAAGATCCAGCTGCACTCCGGCCTTATCGGCGCGGCGTCTGGCTATACGGTTGCGCAGATAAAGTTCAAATTTTCCGCAGTTATTGTAAAATGCGGTAAGTTTGTCCGACTCCTGAAAATCCGGCAGGATATTCCAATCAAAAGCGGTCAGAGCCTTGAAACGATCTGCAGAAAGCTCCTCCCGGCAGATATTGTCAAACTCCTCCACACTCACAGGAGCGGGCGATTCCAACTGCAGTTCAGGCAGTGATGCAATGAGAAAACAATACATCACTTTGCTCCGGCGAAGATTTCAGCGATTTTCGGCGCGGTATAAGCGGCCAACAAACCGGTCAGAGCCTCGGTGGAAAAATCGAAATAGAGTTCATCACCGGAAAAATTCACTTCCATACCGCCGCGGATCGTCGGTTCAGCCAGCACGCGGGGCTGTTTTCTGAAACTTGCCGCCAAAGCTCCTTTGAGAGCAGCATCGAGGGCAGCAGCATCTTTGACCGCAGTCATGACAGTCAGCTCCGCATTGGGATCACTCAGGAATTTTGCACCGAGGGATTTGATGAGTTCCGCCATAAATTCAGGAGTCATGGTTTTTTCTGCAGTATCCGCGACAGCGGCAGAAATACGGCTTTCAAGTTCAGCTTTCAATTTGAGAACAACATCCCGTGCCGCCTGAGCGATAGCACTTTCCGCCCGCTTCTGCAAAGTTTCGGCATCTGCGGCGGCCTCCTTGCGGAGTTCCTCTGCCTTGCGGGCAGCTTCAGCGATAACAGCGGCGGCTTCAGCCTGAGCAGCGGCAATAATGGCATCGCGCTCAGCATTGGCTTTCATTACCCCGTCTGAATTGATTTTTTCCAAAAGGCTCTGCAGTTCTTCAGACATTGCACTATCCTTTCATTGTGTTTCTTTGATTCGTATATGGACGAATTTCCGCACCCCAGTATCAGAAGCCGGAAATACATCATTGTAACATACTACAAGTTGGGCAAAATTGCAAGTTTTTTCCACAAAAAACTTATGAAACCTTCAACTTGCTTGCAATGACAGAAATAGTGTGTTATATTATTATCATGTTGATAGAAAAAACAAAGAGAATCGTTGAAAAAAATCATGCAGTGTGCAGTACTTATGAGCGGAACCGGCAGCAATGCGGTTGCACTCCTCGAATATGAACACCAAACGCCGGATTGTCCTTACCATGTTGCGGCGTTGATAACGGATGCTCCTGAAGCATCGAACACCCGCAGTATCGCGGAAAAATATAACTTACCGTGGGCAGCATGCGATATCCGTAAATTTTATGCGGAGCGTGGAGAAAACTCCACCAGGCTGGATTCCCCGCGCCGCTGCCGGATCAGAGATGAGTGGAGCGCGGAACTTTTGAAAATAATACGGTGCTTTCAAGTGGATTTCCTGCTTTTTGCCGGCTTCACCTCCCTGACCAATCTGGCTTCCGAGATCCCCTGTCTGAATGTGCATCCCGGAGACCTCACCCGCTGCGATGAAAACGGGAACCGGATCTATGCCGGACTCCATATACTGCCGGTAGAAAAAGCCCTGCTCAACGGCGACAAATTTTTGCGGAGCAGCGTGATCCTGGTACAGCCGTACACCGGAAACGGCAGCAAAGAAACAGATGCCGGCCCCATCATCGGAGTTTCCGCTCCCGTAAGTATCGATTTTGAGGGGTATACTGTTGCGGAACTGCAGCGGATAAAGGATTCCCGTGTCCCCGGCGCAAGATGCAGCGACACCTTGCGTTCCATGGCCCTGAAACATATCGAAAAATTGAAAAATGACGGGGATCATGTGGTGTTTCCCCGTGCTGCGGCTGATTTTGCTGCCGGAGCATTTACATTCGGGAATTCGGGATTCTGTTACAAAGGAACACGAGTGATCACGGTAGAATATCCGGGAACCACTCCACCGGTTCCGATCACCTGTTGAACAATTATTTTTTCAGATAATAATAAAGGAATTTTTGCAAGATGCACATTGATCTCTGGCCGGGCCGCGATGTCGGCGAATTCATGCCATACATGGAAACCTTTATCCTTGATACCCCTACGCCCCGCGGTGCAGTGATCGTCTGTCCCGGCGGCGGTTATCATCACCGCGCCAGTCATGAGGGCAATCCTGTTGCCGAGCGTTTCAATGAACTGGGGTTCCATGCTTTTGTGGTGGAATACCGGGTCGGCGACATCAAGTTCCCCGAACCACAGCAGGATGCGTTCCGTGCCATAAAGATCATCCGTCAGCACGCTGCTGAATGGAAGATCATCCCCGATCAGATCGCTATCGGCGGATTTTCCGCAGGCGGACACCTGGCGGCTTCCACCGGAGTTTTCTTTGACGAAGTCGATGCTTCCTTCGGAGATGGAGCCGATGCCTTTGATCAGCGTCCCGATGCGCTTTTCCCCTGCTATCCGGTCATCGACTTCGACCCCAAGCGTTTCGGACATCTCGGCAGCGCACAGCATCTTATCGGCTGCGAAGAACCTTCTCAGGAGCAGATCGACCAGTTGTCTTTGCAGCTCCATGTCAAGGAAAACACGCCTCCTGCCGTCATGTGGCATACTGCTGACGACGGAATAAAAGTTCAGAATTCCCTTGCTTTTGCTGATGCGATCTGGCAGAAAGGCGGCATCGCCGAACTGCATATTTTTGCCCACGGCCCCCATGGACTCGGATTGGCAGAGCATTACGAAAATATCAAGGTCTGGCCCCAATTGGTAGCCCAGTTCCTTAAAACGGTCTGCGGCTTCACCGCAGAGTAAGGTACAACTCAACTGTATTCGCTTATTTTGTCAAGAAATCTTTGGGTGAAATTGTCAGTAAAAATTTGATTCTCTTTTTTAATCGAAAGGTGGTATTTATGAAAAAATGCTTTACATTGATTGAACTGCTGGTGAAAAGATCACATCTCTGTAGTGATCGTGTTTACGGCAAGGAAGGAAGTTTTTCAACTGCCTGTGGGCAGGTGAAGCTGTACAGCTTCACCTTAATAGAGCTTCTTGTCGTAATAGCAATTATCGCCATTCTTGCCTCTATGATATTCCCCGCATTGCAGAAGGCAAGGATGAGAGCCTACATAAGCGAATGTGCAAACCGCTTGAAATCAATAGGTTCTGCTCATCAAATGTATATCAGCGACAACAAAGAATATACCGTTTTTACTTATGCCGGGGGCTCCACCTACAGCGGTACTGTCAGCAGAGCGCATCCCGCCTGGATCTGCCGTCTTTCGACATATCTCGGCACAAGGCCGGAAAACAATTACTATACCATCTGGTATGAAGTGGAAAATGAAAAACCCTTCAGATGCCCTGCCAAAGAAAAGCCGCCTATTTCCGGACACAGAGATAATTATCTCACGCTGAATTACTCCGGCGCGGCGGGACTTCTGCGGCAGAATCGTATCGGATCATTGAAGATCACAGAAGTGCTGTCGCCGTCCAAGAAGGTTTTTGTCATTGACGGTCCGGGAAATTTCTATGTATTCAACTGCGACAATACGATTGAAAGTTACGCATGGCGGCACAATGACGGCTCCAATTATGTTACAGTAGGCGGAAGTGTGCATTTTCGCAAAAATGCAGTATTAAAAGCCAAATCTGTTGGATATTTCAGATTGGTTCCACTGTAAAAAAAATCAAGAAAAGGATTCTAATGTATAAAGCTCTGAATTATTGGATATACGGTGGCTATACTGGCGTGAAGACACCGTATGAGTTTATTGATTTTGCTGTTTCGCAGCAGATCGACGGCGTGGAAATGACCGTCGGTGGTTGTATAAAGCCGGAAATTCCGGAATCGGAATGCCGGGCCATTGCCGCTTATGCTGCAGAAAAGAATGTTGGCTTGCGTACTATTGCCACCGACTTTTACTGGCGTTGTTCGCTGACTTCAGAAGATGCCGCAGAAAGGTCTGCCGCAATGGAGTTTTCGCGGAAATATCTGCAGATAGCCAACTGGCTGGATGTGGAAACAGTTCTTTTCATTCCCGGCGCAGCCAAAGTTCCGTGGGATCCGTCGCAAAAGGCAGTCAGTTATGCAAAAGTATGGGATTTTTCCAAATCTGCCATAGAACAGCTGATACCGCTTGCGGAAGATCTCGATGTGAACCTTGCGTTGGAAAATGTCTGGAACCGTTTTCTGTTTTCGCCAATGGAGTGGAAACATTATCTCGAACAGTTTTCATCTCCCAAAGTCGGAATGTATTTTGATGTTGCCAACTGCTGTATCTATCTGCCGCCTCAGGATTACATTGAAATTCTTGGCAGCAGGATCAAGGCGATCCATATCAAAAACTTCACCGGCAGCGATTGTGCCGGAGGACTCCATGGTTTCGGAGATGATCTCCTTGAAGGAGATGTTGACTTCGGCGTACTCCGTGAAGTTCTGAAAAAAAACGGTTACCATGGGCCTTTGACTGCAGAAATGGTTCCATTTTCCCGGATGCCGGATATGGTTCTGCCGGATGAAGCTCTTGCAGCAGAAACTTGTCAGAAACTGAAAACGATTTTCAACTGAAATTCCATTACCGCAGTATTCCGGAGAATATTCCATGAAAAAATTCTGGATAAAACTTCTGTCCGACATCCTGTTTTTTTATGACAAACAGGCCCGTAAGAAATTCCGCCAAAAGTACAACGATGCCTCCAACTATGTGCGCAGTTTACGCAAAAAAGGGATCGCCATAGGTTTCGGAACCTATATAGCCCCCGGAGTGCATATCCGGGATAAACGCACCGTGATCGGCAAATATTGTTCCATTGCCAGAAATTCCACTATCGGTACCGGACGGCATCCGCTCGATGCTCTCTCGACCCATTCCATGGTCCACCGTGAATGCTGTACCGAAGCCGGCCCGATAGGTCTGGCTCCGGAAAACCGGGTGGAGTTCGAACAAACTCTGCCGGTTACTGTCGGCAGCGATGTGTGGATCGGACTCAACGCTGTTATCATGGACGGCATAAAAATAGGTAACGGAGCAGTCATCGGAACCAATGCCATTGTTACCAAAGATGTACCGCCTTATGCGATCGTAGTGGGGATCCCCGCAAAAGTACTGCGTTACCGTTTTGATGATGAAACTGTTGCAAGACTGGAAAAACTCCGCTGGTTCGACCGGGATCCGGAATTTATAAAGCGTCTTCCTATGGGGAATATCCCTGAATGTCTGGAAATATTGGAAAAAACCGGTAACGCTCAATGAAACTCAAATATTATTTTCAGATATCACTGCTGAAAAGCATATTTTTCAATTTTCGGGTATTGCCGTTCAAAAAAGCCTGCAGACTGCCGGTGCTGCTTTTCCGCCATACCCGGATAAAATCATTGAAGGGGAAACTGCATATAGATGCTCCATGCACTCATGCCATGATCAAGATCGGCAGAGCAGATATATGCGGTATGGAAACCGCCCCTACCGTTCTGCAGTTGGATGGTGAAATACATTTCAAAGGCAAAGCCACTATCGGCAGCGGTTCGGTAATTTCAGTTGACCGGAACGGATGCCTGATTTTCGGCAATAAATACCGTATCACCGGCAGGAGTACGATTTTCTGCAGGCATAAAATATCTTTCGGTAACAATGTCCTGATATCATGGGATAATCTTTTCATGGATCATGACCACCATGATATCATGGATCACGGAGGAAATATCATCAATCCTCCCGGAGAGATCATCACAGGCGATCATGTCTGGTTCGGCTGCCGTTCAACGATATTGAAAGGATGCCGGATCCCGGCTGATTGTGTAGTGGCGGCAAACTCACTCCTTACCGGAAACTTTACAGAAGAAAACTCCGTGATCGGCGGCAGCGGAAAAAACCAGCAAGTCCTGCGTTCCGGGATCGAATGGAAAGAATGAACTGCCGCAACGCAAGGACAAGGCTGATTCAACGATAAGCAATGCCTGTTACAGCACCGGTGCTTCCATAAATTTGAAAAAATCCGTAATGCATGTATATTAATGGTGGAGCATATTTATGCGAATCAAAACTTATTCTCTGTTTTTGTAACTCTTTGATTACCAAACATTCGCACGGGGACACGGGAATTAAGGCGAAAAATAGTGTTTTGAAACAAGCAAAAATGGTGTCCATTTATCAGAAAACAATACCTCGGACACCCAAAAAGAGAACCGCAACAAACAGTTCCGACTCTCGCACAAATCCCTGCCATTTATAAAAAATTTCTCCATTATAAATTATAATATTGCTATT
>JAFVRT010000267.1 GCA_017504125.1 Lentisphaeria bacterium | reverse complement strand
GGTCCGGACATTCAATTGAGCCAATTTTTCAAGAAACCGTATATGATACGGAAGCAACTCTTTCAGCTTTTCCGGATCGTCAGGCGAAATATCCTTTCCCGATCCCCAATAAGCATGGCAGGCAGAAGATGCAAAGCCATATTTGCGAAGTGAAGAAACGATTTTTTCCCATGTTCCGGGAGTTTCTTCATCTTTCATTCCCCAGCAGGGATGAGCCACCAGATTTTTAACTCCCCATGATGCCACATCGGCAAGCGTTTCTTCAAATTTTTCATCTGCCACCTTGCGCCATTCCACAAAGTGAATAAGTTCCAAATCTTTCATATCTTTTATTTCCTTTCGACTTCTTTGAATAAACCTGTCGATCCGCGCTTTTCCAGCCGGCATAAGGCCTTTTCAAACAGCATAGCGGTACCGGGACCGTTTTTACGCAATTCGATAAGCTGATCCACCGCCTTGCGGCCACAAGTGTAAAAAGGCAGATGCACGGTAGAAAGCGGCGGTGAAAAAAATTCACTTTCCGGTTGATCTTCAGTTCCGATGACCGAAAAATGCTCAGGGACATTGAAGTTACGCTTTTTCAACTGATTTATCGCCTCAAAAGCCAACCAGTCGGAACGGCACCAGATCGCCTGAGGCAATATCGGTTCACGCAGCAGTTTATCAACAGCCTCCGACATTGCTTCCGGAGTTTCCAGGTCAACCGCGAAGCACCATTCCTCACGAACTTCCACTCCGTAAGAATTGAACAACGCCGCCACCTCGCCGTGATTCTGAAGATCGTAATGGACTCCGAAACTGTCTTGCCGGGATGAAAAAAACAATGCGGCACGGCGGTGTCCGAGAGAGCGGAATTCTTCGCAGACCAGTTTTATGGCAAATTCAGAATCGAAACTGCAGCTGCCGCAATAAGCATATTTATTCCGCATCATAAGGCATACCTGCGGGATGGGCTTATTGCGCCACAACGCATCAAGAGCAGTATCGTCAGGAACTCCGCGACTGCACAAATGAATAACTCCGGCAAGCGGAGCAAGATGCTGTTTAAAAAAATGCTCCAGCTCCCGCGGCTTCGAGTCTGGAGGCGGCAATTGCAGCGGAATGATCCCCAGATGGTATTCGGCCGCCCGTTCAGCGATCCCTAAATACAAATGCAATCTCTCATGGGTTTGAAGTCCGGCCTGGATGAATTTGCTGAAGATATCAGGCATCACTATACCGATACATTGGCCGCTGTGTATACCGCTGAAGTGATTTATGATATATGCGTAACTTCCGGGGGCACGCCGGATCATACCGGCTCCGATAAGACGGTTATAGACCCGGTGGACAACGCTGCGGTCACATTTCAATTTTTCAGCGGCGCAGCGTTCACTCGGCAAAGCCATTCCGGCGTGTTCACAACCGGAATCCCGAAGTACTTGCGAAAGCTTTTCATACAGCAGATCACTGTCGATTTTTGCACTTCCGGAAAATGGAGTTATACAGTCAAAAAAATCTTTCATAAACCACCGGATCCAATAAAAAAAATTATTATCCAGCAGAATATACTGCATTTTTGACAAGATACAAGAGCTGCAAAATATTTTTTTAAAGAGAAATCCAAAAAAACAACCAATTTTCATTTTTGGTTGAAACAAAAAAAAACTCCCGGAGGCCTGAAAAACAAGACTCCGGGGAGCGAAAAATTCTGACCTGCAGATATTTACTTATTCACAATATCCGATTCCCGGATAGTAGGACATGTTATGCTGCGTTGTGTCAAGCCTGCCGAACTGTACCACAACAGTATCAGACGCGGTTATCCGGAGAGCATACTGGGTCAGCACCGGTATTTCAACTCCGTTCAGATCCTCTTTAAGATCCATACGCAGAGAAATCACCCGTTCAGCCGGAACTGTTACAGGAATACCTTTCACAGGTTCCCGGTCACTGAAATAAACATCCATGACAATATGAACATCGTGTTCATGGGTATTGAAAAACATGACTGCCTCATGAGCTGTCATGGAGCCTTCAGTACTTTTTTCCGGCAGATATCCATCCGGAAAATACCATATTTTCTTACCGCCTTCAGCCATTTTTATTTTCTTTCTGATTTCAGTTGAGTTTCAGGATCTTCATTGCATTGCCGTACATGATGGCATCTTTTTCCGCATCCGGAATATCAAGAGCATACACCACATCCTGAGCGAATTTCATCTGCATCGCCCCCTGAAGCGGGGAATCGGTTCCGAAAACCACATGATCCGCCCCGGCCAGACGGACCATCTTGGCCATTACTGTCTGATAGGCATAGAGCAGATAGTGAGCGGTATCGATCCACACATTTTCAGGCAATCCGGCATCACAGATCCGTTCCAGGGAATCCATGTTGGGGAAGAATGGATAGTTTCCGTTCTGAAACAATCCGGCACAATGGGCCAATACGAAATTGGTTTCCGGATGATCCTTGGCAATGGAAACTACTGTTTCAGCCTTGGAAAATCCGCTGCCCGGCATGCAGGAAACATGAAAAAGCATCATGGGTACTTTTTCTGCAATACGGTCGATAAAACGGTAATTCGAAGGAACCGAAAGATCATATCCATGGTAATCAGGGTGTACCTTCACACCGCGGAATTTGGGATTATCCTGCAGATAATGCAATTCATCCTCCGTACCGGGGAAAGTGGGGCTGACTACGGCATATCCGTAAAATTCATCATATTGTTTCAGTACGGCATCAAGTTCGGCGTTGCCTTCTTTGATGTCGTACATAATGGAGCGGGAAGCGGAAAGGCAGAGCTTATCCGTTCCGGAATCTTTCATGTATTCCCGGAGTTTCCCGGCATCTGCCTGCCAGAATTCACTGAAATTGATATTTCCGAGATGACCGTGAATGTCGATTATCATATTTTTACCGTAATGTATCAGATGATGTTGATTTGACGGCCGTAGTTGGAAAGCATTTCAGCTGGGCCTTCAGCTCTGACCAGCAATCCGTCTTCCCAGCGGAATCCCATATTGTTGCGGTGCAGGAACATGTCCTGCATGAAAGTCATATCCGCTTCAAGCATATATTCGGAACTGGTTTCAAGAAATGGATATTCGCACTCCATCTGACCGCAGCCGTGAGCGGGACCGTAGAGAATGGCATCTCCATAGCCTTTGGCCCGGATGAAATCATGAACCTGCTTTGCGGCATCACCGGATTTAACGCCGGCCCGCATCACATCGAAAGTCATATTGGCTGCATCAAGTCCAACCTGCAGAAACTTCAGAATGTCATCAGGACATTTTCCAAGCACAACAGGACGGCCGATACTGGAGCTGTAACCTTCGATCTTCGCGCCGATGGAAAAGTGGATGATCTCTCCGCATTGTACTTTACGCATGGTGGGACGGCTGATAGCCTGGTCCGAATTGGGCCCGGAACAGCACCAGATTGGATAACCGGTACATTCAGCTCCGGCAGCAGTCATGGCGGCAGTAGCGATACCGCAAAGTTCGGATTCGGTCATACCGGGTTTGATATTTTCGAGGATCGCTTTGAATCCGGCTTCAGAAGCACGGGCGGAAGCCTTGAGACAGGCGATTTCTTCGGCACTTTTTTTCATAAAAATAGGACGGATCATATCGTCAGCAGGAACGATGTTCTCAATTCCGCCCATGGCTTTGGCCAGATCGGTCATCATCATGAAGGGGAAAAGATACCAACCGCAGATACCGATTTTTTTCAAACGGTATTCAGAAACGATATCCTCCCATTTGGGCAGAGTGGAACCGGGATAATCGGGCTGGGAAGATTCGCGGAAATCCATCAGTTGAATGATCTTCGGAAGTTTTGAGCGGCTGGCGGCATAAGTCAGGGATTCCGGGCCGATGATCAGAGCCGGAGTACCGTCTGCCGGTATGAGTACTGCCGCAGTTTCAAAACTGGGCCAGTAGTCAGAAAAATAACGGACCGCAGCAGGTTCTGATTCAGTTGAAAAAACCAGGATGGCATCCAAACCATTCTTACGAACCGCATCCTGGGCGGCAGCCATACGGCGGGAAAACTCCTGAGATGTTAAAATTGACATTTTTACTCCTTGTATATTTATGGTTGCATGTGTATATTATACTACTGCAGAAAAAAAATAAAAATGTCATTTCCATCAAAATATCATGTCAAAAATTATCAAAAACCCGGAACAGTTTGCTCCGGTCCCCAAACCGGATGCTGAAATTTTTCTTTATGGTAAAGGCGAAGTGGATTTCGCATGGAATTTTACCAGAAAAGATCCTTTCTGGTTTCTCTATTGCAACTCAGGTCCCGGAGCCTATTTGAAATTTGAGGAGTGTGAGATCCGTCCCGGGAAAAAAGAGATCATACTGATCCCTCCCGGCACGCCGTTCCAAAGTTGTTGTGAATCACCTTTTGAACATCTCTATATACACTTCCAGATAGGCCGTCCCTATTCCAGAGTAAAGCCGGGAGTGTTGATCTTTCCGTCTTCGATCTGCGGTACATTGGAGCAGCTTTTCAGAGAAGAACAAAGTTCTCCGGCAGCCGTTTATGCATTGCTGTACTCAGCTCTGGCAGCAATACCGGAGGAGCGTTTTGCTCCGGAAGAAAACGGTGTCGATGACCGGCTGCAAATGGCATTGATAATGTTGAATAAAAATGCTTCCAACGATGAAATATGCCGTTCCATCGGTATGTCAGGCAGCAATTTTCAAAAATTTTTCAAACAGAAAACCGGAATATCGCCTCAGCAGTACTCCATGAAAATGCGGCTGGAAAAAGCATGTTTTCTTTTGAGTTCCGGAGTCAATGAGATCAGCAGTATCGCCAGAGAATGCGGATTTTCCGACCGCTACGCATTTTCCAAAGCCTTCAGCAAATACATCGGGATCCCACCTGCCCGATACCGGCAATCCACATTCCGTACCGGCAAATAAAAAAAGCTCTATTTCCGATAAATGTCGGTAAATGAGGTTCAGGGAGTTGGGGCGGGAGGAAAGCCGAAACGTCGGCTTCGTTGTACTTGTGTCTCCCCTTGTCACGGCGTAGTGTAACGAAGACGGAACCCTCCTTTTCCAAACCTTTTTCAGCACAATGCTTTTGCAAGATTTGCCAAAGCATTGTGCCGCTAAAAGATATTGAGAAGGAAAAACTACCCGTATCGGGAATAGAGCCATAAAAAAAACTCCGCCGTTCACGGTTTCCAAACCATGAGGCGGAGTTTTTATGCCGATGCGATTTTACTTATCCAGCCGGTAAAGTCTTGTTGTTCCGGCTGCTACATTTTTGTCGGTAAAGACGGAAACACCGCTGCCGAGCTTTTTACCGGAATAAAGTTCCGTAACGGTATAACCCTTTCCGGGCAGACGGATCGTTTTGTCCCCGCCTTTGACCGTATGGAGCATCACATAACTTTTGTTGGCAAAAAGTTCATCATCTCCTTCTGAATAAATATGGACTCCGGCATATTTGCAAATGGCCCGCAGATGATAACGGGTCAACGGCATGAGAGAGTAAACTGAACGCCATTTCCCTACCTGTTTTGCAGCAAAAACACCGCCGTCTTTCGTGGAAATCAGAGATTTGTCAGTTACATAGAACTGGGGATCGACCGGCAGAGAAGCACCGGGAATAAAACCGAATCCGGGAACTCTGGCAGCCGGAGCATTGATCTTATTTTTGCTGCGGAGCATCTTGAAGTTGAATCCGGTAAGTTTTTTCATATTTTCCAGCGACATTTTACTGCCGTCAAAGAATCCGGGAGCATAGCACCACACCGCAACAGCACCATTGCGGGCAAGTTTGGCCTGGATCTTTTCCCGCTTGGCCTTATCCATGCTGAAAGGAGTCATAAAGATGTAAAGTTTATAATCCGGCATATCTTTTTTGAACATGTCATTCTGATAATAGTAATCAAACATAACTCCGGAAGTTGCCGCACTCTCATAAGTACCCCAGGTATGGAGATAAAGCAGAGAATTACGGCTGTCTGCAAGATAATAATGACTTTCTTCATCAAATATCAAAGCTGCCTGAGCAGTAATGCGGCGGTCGCGTTTCACAGCTTCGCGGGTAAGCTCCACATTCTTCTTCAAAGCAGAAATGATCTGCTGCTGGTGAAACCAGGCGTTATCAAAAAGCAGCCACCAGACCGCAGTACCGCGGGTTATTGCCTGTGAAGCAGAACGACGCTGGGCCTCGATGGTTTCAGGAAGATCCGCAGAACGGCTGCCGTCAAGATAAAGGCAGAGATGAGTCCGGGGATCGTCCTCCTGCCAGAGGATTTTTCCGGCAAGTCTTGCCGAACCATCGAAAGCATTGACCCTCAATCCGGTTTGACCGCGCCGCCGGCTGCTGTAATTGATTGGCGTACATATCATATCCACGCTGGGCATCTGCATGATATCCCAGCTGCCGCAAAGACCGGAGTGGAAAAGTTTTCCGGCAGTTACCGGCAAATCGTAACCGGAATAAATAACTGTAATTTTTCTGTTGCCGCAAGCCTTTTTTACCGTTTCGGTAGAACTTTTGATATGCCGTAAAGTCTGATATGTCTGATAACGGCGGAAATCGATTACTCTGGCAGCTTTTGCCACATCGTGGAACACGCCGAATCCGGCCTGTTTTCTTTCGGCAGCAGAAGGAACATCGGCGGTTGCCAATGTAACCTTGGGATCTCCCCATGCTTTCTGCAAAGCGGCATCGTTTTTGTATTTGTTTTTCAAATAATTGCGGAAACTTTTCCGGGTCCCTTCGGAAAATCCGGGGATACCGCCGTACACACTGGCAGGCCAATACCACTCTGCGGACTGTCCGCCGCCGATGAGATAACCATAGATGTGTTTTCCGGCCGGGGAATTTTCAAGATGAGTCACAAGGTCGTGGAGCATCTGCGTCTGGGCCTTGAGCCATATTTCAGATCCCAGGGGGCCGGCAGAAACCTGAACCCGCAAATTGGCTCCGAAATAGCTTTTTTCCAGCT
>JAFVRT010000266.1 GCA_017504125.1 Lentisphaeria bacterium | reverse complement strand
TATGGCTCTTGAACTGTATATTTTATCCTGACTGTAAACAATACCAAAGGAATAACTTGTTATGACAAAACTTGAGAGATTGAAAAAAATCGATCCGCAGCTGATCATCATGCCTTGCGGAAATGGCAATATTCTGATTTCCAACTTTCTTCAGGGCAGGATCATGTCTGAGATCAACGGTGAACTTATCCACCGTTTCGAAGCTGATCTTGCAGAAAATCCCGATCCCGAAAATTTCAACAATCTTGGCGGAAACTCCCTGTGGCCTGCGCCGGAAGGCGGCGACTTTGCCTTCAACTATCCTCCGCAGGGGGATTGGTATGTTCAGGAAGGCATCAACAAGACTCAAAGTTCCATTGTCGAACAGGGGGAGAATTTTACCGTGATCGGCAAAGAATTTGAACTTTTGAACCGCAAAGGCAACAGGATGAAAGTAACCTGGCGGCGTCGGGTCGAATGTGCCGCTGCCGGAAATTACGGAGTTGATGCTCTGCAGTACTGCACATCTGAATCCATGACACTTGCTGAACCTGTTGCTCTGGAAGACGGTGTTATTTCTGCCTGGTCTCTGGAACAGTTCCCCGGAGCCGCCGGAATCACTGCTTTCGGCCGTTGTGCAAAGGGCGCGGAACAGGGGATCAATACCGATTTTTACGGAGATCCTCTGGCCCGTATGAGTTTCAAAGATGAATGGTTCCGTTTTGCTCTCGGCGGACCGAACCGCCTGCAGATCGGAATAAGCTCTGCTGCCGCGCCGGAATTGATCGGTTCTTTTGATCCTTCACGCGGGATCGCGGTGATCCGTACAACCCCGGCCAGAAACGACGGGCGTTACATCAATTTTGCCGACAACGATCAGAAAAACGGAGTGTTTTCTGCTGCTGACCAGTTCAGTATCTTCAACGGTTCCGAAGAATTGAATTTCTTTGAACTTGAAACTCTGGCTCCCATGACTCTCGATCCGCAGGGACGGGTGATCGGCAGCACCCTTGATTCTGAAACATTGATCCTGCGGGGCGAAAACTCCAAAGTTATAAAGATCCTTACGGAAAAATTCCAGGTTCCGGCGGAGTTTTTGAACTGCTGAAATGAAATTTTTTGATATCCACGCTCATATCTTTCCTCCGCATGTAGCGGAAAAAGTCATTGCTCATCTTGAAGGTTATTACGGTTTCAAATGGGCCGGGAGCGGTGTGTTTGAAGATCTTATCAGCTCTATGGACGAAGCCGGAGTTGCCAGGTGCAATATCTTTTCCTGTGCCACAAAGCCGGAACAGGTGGAAACTGCAAACAACTATCTGGCTTCACTTCAGGAAAAATTTCCTGACAGATTTACCTGCTTCGGAACCATGCATCCGGAATATGCCGCTCCGGGGCGTGAATTGAAAAGGTTGAGATCACTCGGATTGCGGGGATTGAAAATCCATCCGGATTTCCAACGATTCCATATCGATGATCCGAAAATGATAAGGATCTATGATCTGGTCGGGGATTCCATGCCCATGCTGTTTCATGTGGGAGATCCCTATCAGGATTTTTCCGCACCCAAAAGGTTGGGCAGGGTACTGGATATGATGCCCGGACTGAAGATCATTGCCGCCCATCTGGGAGGATACCGGGCGTGGGAGGAAGGGAAAAGATATCTGGTGGGGCGTTCTCTCTGGCTGGATACTTCAAGTACTGTCGGATATCTTCCGGCAGCAGAAGCCCGGAAGATCATTCTTGCTCACGGCTGCAGCAAAGTTTTGTGGGGCAGCGATTATCCGGCTGTGCGCCATGAACAGGCTGTCGCGGATATCAGACAAATGAAATTGACGGGTGAACAGGAAGAACAGATATTCTTCCGCAATGCAGAAATTTTATTGGGGCTGTAAGGAGAAAAATATATGTCATTGGCACCTGTGGCGTTATTTTGTTACAACAGAGTTGATACTTTGCGGCAGACCGTTGCCGCATTGCAGACCAATGAATTTGCATCTGCAAGCGATCTTTTTATTTTTGCAGACGGTGCCAAAGGAGAGGCCGACCGGGAAAAAGTCGCAGAAGTCCGGGAGTACATCAGCACGATCGATGGCTTCAAAAGTGTTACGGTCAAGGTTTCTGATACCAACAAAGGTCTGGCAAACTCCATTATTTCCGGAGTAACGGAAGTCGTTGATAAATACGGCAGGATAATTGTTCTGGAAGATGATATCGTAACGGCTCCTTTTTTTCTCAAATGGATGAATTCCGCACTTGATTTGTACGAAAATGAAGAAAAGATTGCAGGAGTTCACGCATGGACACCTCCGGCATTTTTCGGGGATCGGCCGGAAACCTATTTTATCCGCGAAGTCGGCTGCTGGGGATGGGCCACATGGAAAAGGGGCTGGGATCTGTTTGAAGCCGATGGAGAAAAATTGCTGAAGCAGTTTGACTCCCGGAAAAAAATATACGATTTCAATGTGTGCGGATCTTATCCATATTATGACATGTTGAAAAATCAGGCTGCCGGCAAAGCCGATTCCTGGGCGATCCGCTGGTATGCTTCGGTATTTCTCAAAGGGAAGTTCGGACTTCAGCCGGGAAAAACTCTTGTTGCCAATATCGGATGTCTTTCCGGAACTCACTTTGACAGCGGATCTGAAATGCCCTCCGACAGTATCTCTGCCGTTGCTCCTGAATTGCGGAAAATCGATATCTCTGCCGCAGAAGATATAAATCGGGTTTATATCAACTATAATCTTGCCGCATTTTCTCCATCTGTGTCAAGAAGCCTGATTTTTTGCTTCCAGACAGGGGAAATAAGGATATTGAAGAATACTTTGAAGCGCAAGATAACGGCTTTACGCGGCGGAGTAAAACAAATCATGAAAAAATTCCTGCCTGATGCTGTGCTTGGATATGTCAGAAAATACCGCAAATGCTGGGGGTATAAAAAACTTTATTCCAGTTGGCAGTCTGCGGCATCTCATGCCGGAACTTATGATTCTCCGGAAATAATCCGGAAAGTTTTATCTGCCACACAGCAGGTCATTGACGGCAAAGCCGTTTATGAACGGGATTCTGTATTATTTTACGAAAAAGAATACAATACCCGGCTGGTTGCAGCATTGCAGCGTGCCGCGGCAGAAGGGAAGGGCGTGCATGTCCTTGATTTCGGCGGTGCATTGGGATCGGTATTCTGGCAGCACCGGGAGATACTGCAGAAAAATATAAAGGATCTTTCATGGCATATCGTTGAACAGAAATCCTTTTTTGATGTGTCTGCATCTCTGAATTATGATGCCCCGCTTTATTTTCACGAAACAATAGATGATGCATTGAAAAATTCCGATATCAATGTTGTATTGTTTGCAAGTGTGCTGCAGTATCTTGAAAGACCGGAATACTTTATTGACAAGGTCAGAGGTGTGGATTTTATCATCGTTGACCGTCATCCGGAGTTCTGCAGTCTGGAACGGTCTTTATTTACAGTGCAATATGTGAAAGAACCGATATACAATGCTTCATATCCGGTCAGGATCTGGGGGCATGATGAATTGATCAAATTGCTGTCAGATGATTTTGATGTGGCGGACAAATGGCTTTCAGACCTTGAAGACAGGCAAGTTGTCAGCAGTTGTGAATACGGAAAACAAGAAGTACATAATACAGGTGTGTTTTTTGAACGGAAAAATAAAAAGAGGATTTCTTTATGACAGATTTGATCAAAGTGAAAAATTCAGGCATCGTCACTCTGCCCCGGATAATAGACGATCGGGACGGAGCTTTGTGCATTATGAATTCTTTGCAGGAGATCCCTTTTGAGATCAAACGGGTCTACTATATAAATAATCTCGATCCCAAGTCAAGTCTTCGCGGAAAACATGCCCACCGGAAATTGCGTCAGGTGATATTTTGCATCAACGGTTGCTTCACCCTTACCCTTGATGACGGAAAAACTCAGCAGGAGATCCTTATGCGCGAAGATAATGTCGGTATCATTCTCGATCCCATGCTTTGGCATACAATGAAGGATTTTTCCAGCGGATGTGTGCTGCTTATCGCTGCTTCAGATTATTACAACGAAGCGGATTATATCCGTGATTATGACGAATTCATCAAACTTGCCGGAGGTGGTTTATGATACTTCAGGCAGATCCCGGCCGTTCATTTGCGGCACGAAAAGCCGAGATCCGGGCTGCTGTGGAGCGTGTGCTTGACAGCGGCTGGTATATACTCGGAAATGAAAATCGTTTTTTTGAAGAAAAATTTGCGGCTTACAATGATTCTCCTTATTGTATCGGAGTTGCCAATGGCACTGATGCCGTAGAAATCATTCTCCGTGCATTGGATATCGGCCCCGGAGACCTGGTCGCAACAGTCGGAAATACAGCAGTTGCTACCGTTTCCGCTATTGAAAGAACCGGGGCAGGAGTGCGTTTCGCAGATATTGAGTCCGGACGGTTCACCATGTCGCCGGATTCTTTGAAATCTCTGCTGGATGCGGAAAAAAATATCAAAGCTGTCGTTGTGGTACATCTTTTCGGGGCTCCGGCTGATATGGAGAAAATAATCAATGTTGCCGATGAATACAAGATACCGGTGATCGAAGATTGCGCCCAGGCTCATGGAGCAATGTATCATGGCCGCAAATGCGGCAGCATCGGCATTGCCGGCAGTTTCAGTTTTTATCCCACCAAAAATCTCGGAGCCTTGGGCGATGGCGGGGCCGTAATAACTTCAAACCGAGATCTTTACGAAAAAATGGCTGCGCTGCGGCAATATGGCTGGGTAAAACGCTATATCAGTGAGTTTTCCGGAATCAACTCCCGTCTTGATGAGATGCAGGCAGCCATACTTTCAGTAAAACTTCCGTTCCTTGATGAAGCAAATGCCGGAAGGCGTGCCATTGCGGCCAAATACCGGGAGGCATTCTGCCATATTCCCGGTATCATTCTGCCGGAGGAGCCTGACAACTGTCAGCATGTTTATCATCAGTTCGTTATACGGGTGCAAAACGGAAAACGCGATGAATTGGCTGTTTTTCTCAAAAACAGCGGTATCGGTACTGCAGTACATTATCCGGAACCCATACCATGTCAGAAGGCTTATCAGCATGTTCCCGCGACTGTGGCTTTGAACCATACTCTGACTGTCAATGATGAAATATTGAGTCTGCCGATGTATCCGGAACTCAGCGGCTGCGAAGTGGAACGCATAATTTCCGCAGTCAGAGGATTTTTTGCATGAAAAGGAGTTTTTGTACCTGTTTTGACCATAATTACATGGTGTACGGGCTCACCATGTTCCGTTCGCTTGCGGAATGCGGCATGGAGTTTGAACTTTATGTACTCTGTTTGAGTGATAATGCCTTTGATATGCTTGAAGGAATCGATCCCAGACTGATACCGGTAAAACTGGGCGAATTGGAACAGTATGATCCGGAATTGAAATCATGCAAAAATACCCGGAGCAGGATCGAATATATCTTTACCATGTCGCCATGTCTGCCGCTGTTTCTGTTTCATAAATTTCCGCAGCTGAAAATGCTGACCTATCTGGATTCGGATTTATGCTTTTTCGATTCTCCGGAGTGTTTGTTCAAAGAATTGGGGGAAAGATCGCTTTACATCATAGAACACCGTTTTGCTCCCGGTTTTGAAAAAGATATACTTAACGGCCGTTTCAATATGGCGTTTCAGATCTACCGCAACAATGAAGTCGGTATCGCATGTTTGAAAAAATGGCGGAATGAGTGTCTGGAATGGTGTTATGACCGTTGTGAAGACGGAAAATTTGCCGATCAGAAATATTTGGATTCATGGCCTGAACTCTGGGGGGAAGAAGTGGTTGTTTCTGCTCATCCCGGTGCCAATCTTGCTCCATGGAATATCGGGAACTTCGCTGTAAAAACAGAAAAAAGCAAGGTAACAGTAAATGGTTGCCCGCTGATTTTTGTGCATTATCAGAGTTTTAAACTGGTGAGCCGCACTTGCGCTGTGTGGGTATCATGGAGCCGTAATAAGAAAATCAGAAAGACATGGCATATACTGCCCAAACTCTATTTGCGTGAATTACAGAAAACCATGCAGACATATCCGGAGCTTTTTGGTGATTGGAAACCGTTGTTTTCTTTCCGCGGCACAGCTCCTGGAGTGCGTGAAAGCAAGGTGCTGGCATGGATCCCCGGTGCGTTTTTCAAACAGATCGTTCATATCGTATATTCGATATGGCATTGGCGGCATGGAATTTATTTCATTCCGGAAAAATAAAGTCAATGACTCTTGCGGCATGTTTTTCGATCGACCAGTCAGAAGCCAGAACTCCGGCGGCTTTGCCCATGGCATCTCTCAAATCTGTACTGTCGTAAAGTTTTTTCAATGAATCGCACCAGTTTTCTGCCGAATCGCACAAAAATCCGGTTTCACCGTGGCGGATGACTTTATTGTTTTCACCTACCGGTGATCCGAGAGCCGGTATCCTTGCTGCTGCATACTGGATAAGTTTGTAGGCTGATTTGCCTCTGGCAAAGGATTCATCAGGCAGCGGCATGATACCCACATGGGAACGGGCCAGAAGTTCCGCTTCTGTTTCTTCGTTCCACTCCACGCTGCGGCAGGGAACTCCGGGGAGAGTCCAGGAGCTTTTGCCGATCATCAGCAGTTCAAAATCACATACTTCTGCCATTTTTTTCAAAACAGGCGCGAAATTCTGCAAATAAGGGAATGTGGCCGGAGTTCCTATCCAAACTACTGTGAAACGGGGGAATTTTTTCACAGAACCCGCTGCTGAAACATAGTGGTCAAGATCGACTGCCGTAGGCACTTTCAGAATGTTTGAGTTCAATTTTCCGAAACGCTCCGCCAGCATATCGTTGGCGACGATCACGCCGGAAGCAGATTTTACAAGAATGTCGTATTTATTTTTCAAAAAGGGGATCTTTGCATATTTTTCCCAGACCGGATCATCGTAGTTGAGGAAAAAACGGCGGTTGCGCAGCAGCAGTTTTTCAAGATTCGCTCCCAGCATGGGGAAAAGTTCATACTCTATCAGAAAAGTTGAATCTTCGTAAGCATCAAGGATATCCCGACCCCGTTCAACAAAGGCCGCCGGTAATGTCAGTAAGGAACGCTTTTGACCTGCATAAAGTTTCTGCAGATATGCGTCATTGAAAAACGAGGATATTTCAACATTGATCCCGGCGCGTTCAAAGTATGGGCGATAACGGAAGAAACGCAGCCTGCTTGATGCTCCGTTTTCCCCATATCTGCAGAATATGGAAAGATTGCGAACACTATTCATTGGCATTGGACCAGATGATTGGAAAACTGCTCACGCAGTCCGATGAGCCTTGAACGCTGAAAATCAGAAAATTCACGGCATGCAGGCGAGGTTTCTGCAAGCATTTCCAGCAGCAGATTGAGTTCCAGCAGATCGTTAAGAGTCCTTTTGCCCAAACATCGTTTCAATGCGTTTTGTGTTGCCGGAGTATCAAAAAAATCCGCCGCACGGGCCAGCAATTTTGCATAAGCACAGGAAATGGAAAGAGCCGCAAACTGGGGTCCTTCATCTGTAGAACAATACAAATTCCATTCAGTTGCAAGTTTGTCGAGAGATTCAATAAGATTTTCCCCCGGCCGTCTGTAATCCCGGTCAGAAGTGTTTTCTTCCTCCTCGCAGTTTTCAGACGCCTGATAACTCCAGGCACTGCTCATATTGACCACACCGGAAACCAGATCCGGACAGGCGGCAATGGTTCCTGATACCATTTCATCCTCTCCCGGCAGATCAAGACAGGCAGGCAGAGTCCGGAAATAACAGTTTATCCGGCGTTCATCTCGCCGGATCTCCTGTTCCCACCGGAATTCATCCCAGTTCAAGTGCTGTATGTGGTAGTTCGCCATCAATCCTGCTTTGCGGCGTTTGCAAGTTTTTCCATGGCATCCGGGGCAGGGGAATCTCCCCAGAGTCCTTCAAGATTATAGTGTTCGCGCATTTCAGGAGTCATCAGATGGACAAGCACGCTGTTGAAGTCGATCAAATTCCATCCGCCGGTTCCATAGCCGTCGGTACGGGAAGGATGAAGTTTGTATTCATCCCGCACTCTGCGTTCGATTTCGGAGCAGAGAGCGTGAAGCTGAGGTTCGGAATTTGCAGTGGCGATAACATAATAATCCGCAATGGATGAAACATTTCCGACGGAAATAACTTTGATGTTTTCCCCCATCTTGTCATCAGCGCATTTTGCACAGAAATTGGCCAGTTCTTCAGGCGTGGGCATTGCCGGATTTTCTTTTGTCATATCAGCTCCTCTTTGTGTTGTATAATCCATGGCGGCGGCAATATTCCGCCACCGGTTGCGGTGTCATTGATATAATATTGCTCCAACTTGCGGATTTTGCCATTGAAAAACGCAAGTTTGTTGAAGATATTTCAAAAAATTTCCCGTCAAGCATGGAGGAATAAAGTTTTTCTGCACTTGCCGGAGTGAAATGCTGTTCAAGTTTTTCGATCGTAACTTCGCATCCCGGCCGCGGATAGACCAGCAGTTCAAACC
>JAFVRT010000022.1 GCA_017504125.1 Lentisphaeria bacterium | reverse complement strand
TGACCTAAAATCGCAAAAGGCAGTTCATGTTTACACAGCCGTTCCAGTTCCGATGATATTTCACGATGCACCAATTCTTCGGTATTACATTCAGAACTGCGATGTGCCAGTAGCAGCAATTTGCTGCGTTCGCCGAGCAAACTCTGCAGAGCAGCCGCTGCGGCACGGTTGTCAAGATGTCCGTGCCGTCCGTTTATACGATTTTTCAGAGATTCGTTACGGGGGGAGTTGCGGAGCATGTCGACATCATAATTGCTTTCCAATATCAAAACCTCAGAATTTACCAGATTACGACGCACCATGGGACTTACTTCGCCGAGATCGGTAGCGATCCCTACTTTGACACCGCCGCAGCTTATGGCAAATCCAACCGGATCAACGGCATCATGCTGAACCGAAAAACTGGCAACTTTGAAAGCACCGACAGCAAATTGCTCCCCCGGTTCAAAACTCCACAACCGCTCAGGCAAACGCGCTTTTTTTCTTTTCTGATTGGCAAGTACGCTGCCGGCCGCGCATAAAGGAATTTTCAATGTATCACAAAATACCGGGGCTCCGCAAATATGATCGCTGTGTTCATGTGTAAGCAGCACACAACGGATCGTTCCCGGATCAAAGCCGAGAAGCTCCAGGCGTCTCAACAATTCTTTCCGGGAAAATCCCGCATCGACCAGCAGCGATTCTCCATTACAGGAAATCACCAGAGAATTCCCTTTGCTGCCGCTCCCCAATATACCAATTCTGAGCATAGTAAAAAAATATTGAAAAAAATCATTTTTTTGATATTTTTCGACTGGAAAAATACCATTTCTAAATGTAAATTCTATTTGTGCAAAATTCAAATGAAAATTTGTATTATTATCAGAAAAAAATTAAAAAAATTATATTTATATGGCATCTGCGGTACAAGGTTCAGAAATCCGTCTGGAAAAAAAACTGGAACAGCGACAGAAATTGTCCATGAAACAAAGACAATCTCTGGAATTGCTGCATTGTTCCAGAATGGAACTGGAACAGTATCTTGCCGATATTATTTCCATAAATCCCTTCATTGAGACAGAAGAACTTCCTGTGGATGACGGGACAAAGGAATTTTCCACTACTGATTCCGGGCCTGAATCAACAGAAGATGAGTCGCTGTACGACGAATTGAATGCAGAAAACAGCGATGAATGGCTTGATTTTCTGCCTGTTCCTGAAACACCTGCCGGACAGACAGACTTTTTGCTCTTTGAGTCAGCTCCGGGACCGACTCTTGAAGAAAATCTCAAACAGGAACT
Source organism: Lentisphaeria bacterium (assembly GCA_017504125.1). Classification (GTDB taxonomy): domain Bacteria; phylum Verrucomicrobiota; class Lentisphaeria; order Victivallales; family Victivallaceae; genus UBA1784. The sequence continues at coordinate 3,346 of JAFVRT010000022.1, read as the reverse complement.
TGAATTGAGTACGCTCCCGGAAAATGTAAATAAAGAGCTCTGTCTGTATATAATCGAACAACTTGATGATGAAGGTTTTTTACGCATCCATCCGGCTGATGTGGCGATGAATTGCAATGCCGGCATGGACGATGTGGAACGGGCCGTGGGGTTTATTCAATCCCTTGATCCGCCAGGAGTGGGAGCAAGGAATCTGCAAGAGTGCTGGCTGCTCCAGCTTGAACGCCGGGGAGAACTCACTCCGGAGTTTGAACAACTGCTGACCGTGCTGGCCGACGATGTGGAACGCAACCGTCTGGACCTCGTGGCTGCAAAATTACATATATCAATGGATGAATTGAAGTTGATGTTCAAAAAACTGAAACGCCTGAACCGGGCTCCGGTATCTGCAGACAGCAACACTGTTTTCGTCACTCCAGATGTTGAAATAATCGTGGATAAAGATGGGGAATTTTTTGCACAATGCCCCAGAGAAAAGAAACAGTATAAATTGTCCGGATATGCCGAATGGGAAAATGCTCCGGATGCCGGAAAGGATTTTGTGGAAAAAATCAGAGATGCAAAAAATCTGCTTGAAGCATTGGAATTCAGAAAAAGCACTTTGCTGCGCATCGGCGAAATGATCATCGACAAACAACGGGATTTTCTGGAATCCGGTCCGGAAAAATTAAAACCATTTACCATGAAACAGGCTGCAGAGTACCTCGATTTCAAAAGCGAAAGTACCGTAAGCCGGGCCGTTGCAGAAAAATATATCAAAACTCCTCAGGGATTTTTCCCTTTGAAATATTTCTTTTCCGCAGGATATGTCAGTGAGGACGGAGCCGAAGTATCAAGACGCGCTGACATGGAAAAGCTCAGAGAACTTATTGAAACAGAAGATAAATGTCATCCATTTTCTGATGAGAAACTTTCACAGCTTCTCAATGAATCCGGACATCCCGTAGCCCGCCGTACAGTGGTGAAATACCGGGAACTCATGAAAATACCTAATTCAAGTTTACGAAAGGAACACTTTTAAAATGCACAATTTACATTGTCATACACATCTTTCTTCCTGTGCCAAGAAAGAATCCACACTTCAGGTCATGATCGGTGCCCTGAAAAAAGCAGACATAAAAGTTGCCGGTATCGCAGACCATATCTGGGATTCAAAAGTCCCCGGCAGTTCCGGTTGGTATGCGCCTCAGAATGTCGATCATGTGCGGTCCATACATCAGGAATATTCAGCTCTTTCAGATGATGAACGCGCCGGAATAAAACTTTATTTCGGTTGTGAAACAGAATATATCGGCCAGGGACGGGTGGGAATGACTCCAGAATCAGCAGAACTTTTTGATTTTGTATTGGTTCCTCCGCACCACTTTCACATGAGAGATTTTGTCCGTCCCAGCGGACTTGAGGATGCTGCGGCGGTCAGAAAACTTATGTTTGAACGCTTTATGGAGTGCTGCAATATCGATTTTGTATTCGGCCTGGCTCATCCTTTTACTGTTTTGGGATACGACGGCAGGGTGGATGAAATCCTTTCCGGCTATCGTGACGATGATTACCGGGAAGCATTTGCGTTTGCAAAATCAAAGGATAAATCCATTGAGATCAATGTCAGTTCGCTCCACAAAGAAGGCCGCAAAGATTCAGACGGACTCCACGCCGAATACCGCCGGATGATGACCATCGCCAGAGAATGCGGCTGTAAATTCCACATCGGCTCAGATGCTCATGAGATCACACGCTTGACCGCGGAGCGTTTTGCTCTTACTGAAAAATTCACCGATGCCTGCGGTATCGTGCTGCCGGAAGATCCCTTGAATCCCTGAAAAAAAATTTGGCAGTATTGCCGGAGTCTGAACTGCCGGAAGCGAATATTGTTTTGAGTTGAAATACAAAACTATACATATAAACAAAGGGCAACATCATGCAAAAACAATTTAATGATGCAAGAAAGTGGTTCCATGAAAAGCGTTATGGAATGTTTGTCCATTGGGGCATTTATGCTGTCGGCGGCAGACATGAACAGGAACAGATGCGTTATCATGTGCCGGCATTTCGATATGAAAAATATGCAGAACGCTTCAATCCGCAGAAATTCGATCCTGCAGAATGGCTGGATCTCTTTCAGGAAAACGGTATGGAATATCTGGTTTTTACCGCCAAACACCATGATGGATTCTGTATGTGGGATACCAGAGAAACTTCTTACAACATCATGAATACGCCATACGGCAAAGATATCGTAGGTATGCTGGCTGACGAATGTCATAAACGCAAATTCCCGCTCGAACTCTATTACTCCTGTGTAGATTGGCACCATCCGGCTTATCCGAATATCGGACGGCACCATGAAATCATCACGGATCCGGCAAAACACAATTTTGATGAATATATAGTTTTTCTGAAAAATCAGATCCGTGAATTGTGTTCCAATTACGGCGAGATCCACGGTATATGGTGGGATATGAATGTGCCGGAAACAGAAGATCGTTCAATCAATGATCTTATCCGTTCCCTGCAGCCTTCGGCGGTCATCAACAATCGCGGCTACGACGAGGGGGATTACTCCACTCCGGAACGGGATTTTCAGGAAGAAGCGGGCCAGCCTTTCAGTACCACGGTGGAGGCTTGCGACTCAATATGCATGAACTGTTGGGGGCACCGGAATGACGGAGATTATTTTTCGGTGCGCAAACTGAAAAGACAGATAGCATTATATACCTCGCTCGGCGGCAATTATCTGCTCAATGCCGGTCCGGATCCGGAAGGTGTATTCCCGGAAAAAGCCGTAACTATCCTCTCTCAACTGGGCAAGTGGCATAAAAAGGTACGCGAAGCTCTCAATGCGGAACCGTTTTTACTGAAACACAGTATCCCCAAGGTGTTTTGTACTGTTTCCGGCAAAAATCTCAATCTCATATTGCTGGAAACACCGTCAGGGGATCAACTTACCCTGCGTGATTTCGGGATAACTCCGGAAAAAGCAGTAATTCTCAATAATGGAGAAGAATTACCTTTCACCTTCGAAAAAGTTCCCGGCAACTATGATCTGCGTGAGGACATCCTGCGTATAAGGAAACTGCCGGTCGACCGGATGCATGATGATCTTTATGTGATCCAGCTGCAGCTGACAAAAACTCCGGTATCCCAAAACATTGAGTTCATTCAGGATAAGTCCGGAATAAACGCCAAAGAATAAAAAATAAGCCACCAAAAAAGGGGCTGTTGCAAAACCTCAAAAAAGGTAAGCAATAGCCTTTTTTATTGTGTAAGCAGAAAAAGAATGGTATGCTCAACTCCCCAAGGTGAATGGCTACACACTTTTTTACTTTGCACAAACATTTTGGTTGAG
>JAFVRT010000265.1 GCA_017504125.1 Lentisphaeria bacterium | reverse complement strand
TACTCCAGGTCTGATCATGCTGGGTAAGGCCGGGATTGGTTTCTGTCGGCAGAGCGGCAGCTTTCATTGTGCGTTCAGCAATTTCGATCATCAAGGGGCATTGAGTTGCTCCTGACCAGTGGGACATCATCCCCATGGTGGCGATCCCACCGGGATATGCTCCTTTTTCGATCAGCATGACCTTTGCTCCATTGCGTGCAGCCGCGACTGCCGCACCGATTCCCGCCGGACCGGCACCGGCAACCAGAATATCCGGTTCGGCAACTATGGGGATATCTCTTGATTCTTCATGGTAAAATTTCATAGGTTGCATTTCTTTCATTGACTGTTTTTGTTGTTTTGGGAATAATATACCACAAAAAATAAAGAAAAACCTTGAATTTTTCAAGAATAATGCTATAATTATTTCAGGGAGATGTAAAAATGAATGTATCAACTGCAATTAAAACACTTGAAACAGAATGCTGCACACAAATCAGTATTGAGGCGTGTCATGAAGCTTTTGCCGATTGTGAAGATCTGAAACTTGCTCCGGATCAGTATCTTCATCATTCTGCTTACTGCCGGGAACGGAAATTGGCAGATCATAACCAAAGCTGTGCTTCGAATAAAAAAAGATCATTGGAGATCGCATCTTACGGCCGCAGTTTTTGCGGCATGTGTCCATTCGGAGTCAGAGAGTTTGCTCAACCTGTTATTTTCAAAAAAAAGCTGGCTGCTGTCTGTTATTTTACGATTCTTCCGGGAACGGTTCCGCTGGAAATATTGAGAAAAAAAGGACAATGGCTGATGGAATTCATTCAACTGATACTTTCTGCTTATGACGCCAGTCATGTTCCGGAAAAGCGGCGGAACAGCGGAGAGTATTACCGGAAAAGAATTATTTACTTCTTCGATCTTCACTATATGGAAAATATCAGTGAATCCGATCTGGTGGAAGAATTGGGGCTGAACTGTACCTATTTCAGTTCTCTTTTCCGTAAAATTATGGGAAAGACATTCCGGCAGGCTCTGACCGAAAGGCGTATCGCTGAGGCCCAGATCTATCTGAAACTCCATAAACATATCCGGATCTCTCAGGTCGCCCGTTTGTGCGGTTTTTCAGACAGCAACTATTTCAGTCTGGTATTTTCCAAATATACAGGAGTTTCTCCTAAAAATTACCGCAGTTGAATTGAGAAAAAGTACGCGGCAATCTTGCAAATTGGGCAGACGGTGTTATATTATGTTCAAGTTATCGCTTTGAGTGCAAGGAGAAGCAAAAAATGAAAATCGCTACTACCATCGGTGAATTATATTCATACGGTCTTTCTGCCGCTGATACGCTCCGCTGTTATCAGGGAACCGGATTCAGGAATTTTGACTATTCATTTTACAATGTGCATGGAAGCAGTGATTCACCCTATATGCAGGAAGATGACCGGGCATGGAAAAGCGAAGTTGAAGATGTTCTGGCTGCGGCAGATGAATGCGGATTCAAGTTTGTGCAGGCTCATGCGCCCGGATACAATCCCGGCCGTGACAGCAGTAATTATGACAAGTGCATCCGTGCGATGCAGCGTTCGATCGAAGCCTGTGCCATGCTGGGGATCCCCGTTACTGTAATGCATACCAGTTTTTCTCAGGAATACCGTTATCCGGATGACCGGAATGGATATTTTGAATACAATAAAAAATTCGTCGGCGACATTCTTGATGTTGCGGAAAAATATGGCATAACCCTTTGTATTGAAAATACTTCAAGCGGCAATATGGGAGTTTGTTATTTTCCCCGGCGTGCCGCAGAAATGAATGATTTCATCGATTTTATCGGGCATCCGCTTCTTGGAGCATGCTGGGATACCGGCCACGCAGTAATGGACAGGATCGTTGACCAGTACGATGAACTGAAAGAACTTGGCGCAAATCTGAAAGCTGTTCACATCCACGATAACGGAGTTCACTCAGATCAGCATTTGGCCCCATACTGCGGAGCTCTGCAGCTGGACAGCGTTGTGAAGGGATTGACAGATATTGACTACAAGGGCAGTTTCACTTTTGAATCAGAAGCATTCATGAATCGCCGTAACGGCGAAGGGCCTTTGCGGCAGCTGCCGCTGGAAATCAGAAAAGATGCTTTGGCTCTGCTTTACAAGATCGGTCGTTTTGCTCTTGAAACCTACGGGATCAGCGTAGAATAACATCTCAGGTGAAATATGAGAAAGATTTTATTTTTTTGCAGTTGCACTTGCAATGCTGTGCGGATGCCGTACACAGAGTTACTCAATTGCCCTTATCGGGGATATCCATTATGACAAGAGTGAATTTCACGACACCGAAGTCATGAAATTCAAGCCCCACATGGATTATATCGAGGGAACTGAAAACAAAGCATGCCAACGGAGCCGGTTATGCTTTGCTCCGTGTATCAGACGAAGGGGTTTTTGCGGAGTATCACAACATAGGGCAGAAAAAGCCTCATATTTTCAAATTGCGCTGAAAAATTTCCGCTGTAAAGATCTTGCAGAAATAAAAACTGGTCTGAGTATCCCGGAAACAGTAAAAATCACTGCAAAGGGATCCTGCAGGGAGCACCCCCCATTTTTGTTCCGGTGATGATCAAATTCTTTTTGGCAATGTCTTCATAAGGTCATGTCAAAAAACAGCCTTGTTCAAAACATTACGGGAATCTGTGAAAAATTTGCAAAATAACTCTAAACTCAGTCAAAGTACGCAGAAGTTCATTGTATTTTTTGTTGTTGACATGTATATTAGGGGCGGGATAGAGTTTTATATTGTTAAGTACATCTCTGAAAACAAGGAGTTTTTATTATGAGCGACGAAAAAAAACTCGCAGTAGAAAAATTTGACCGCAACATGGCTGTCAATGAGGCAAAAGAAGACAATGTCAAATGGTTTTCCGCAGATGATGCTCCTTTGCGCTTGAGCGGATTGTATTTCCGCAAACCAGGTGAAGCATTCCGCAGATTCCCGCTGGATGAAAAATTACCCCCGGCGGTTAATAATCTGGCATGGCATACCGCCGGAGGACAGCTTTCCTTTATTACCGACTCAAAGGTCATCAGGATCAAAGTTACGCTGCATCATGAATCTTTGATGGACCACATCACCAAGATCGGATCTTCCGGATTTGACATCTATATGGGAACACCCGGCGGAAAAAAGTATTTCAGCGGATCAAGCCGGATCAAAGTCAACAGCGATGCCTATGAAGTAGAGCTTTTCAAGTGCGAAAAGGCTGTGCTGCGTGAGTTTACCATAAATTTCCCGCTTTATTGCGGAGTGGAATCCTTTGCAGTCGGTTTTGATCAAGATGCCAAAGTGAAAGCTCCGTCAAAATGGAGCTGCGACAAGCCGGTCGTGGTTTACGGAACCTCAATTACTCAGG
>JAFVRT010000264.1 GCA_017504125.1 Lentisphaeria bacterium | reverse complement strand
GTAGGGGATTCCGGAAACAAATTTTCCCGCACCGGTGAAACCGTTGCAGACTGCGTTGAGATCGTGGGCCATTTTTCTGCTCCTTGATTTATGTGAAAAAACAAAATACAATGCACTATAATATAGCACTGTGCAGAGAAAAAGTAAATGGAAAAATCCATACCACGCATGGATTTTTTTTCAACCCCCGGTGTATTGCGCGCCGGAGGACCGGAAATTACAAATTTATGACAAATATCACAAGTGCCAGCAATATGACAATCAGCACCGCTGCAAGAATGATATAACCCGGCAGCGGATTCTTTTTCTGCAGAGCCTCTTTGCCGTCGCAACATATTTCCGGGGCGGCAGCTGCTGCCGGCGGATGATAAAAGTATGCATCTTTCAATTGTGCGAACCGTTTTTTTACAATTTGCCAGTTTTGGGGGCGGGCAGCAGGATCTTTAGCCAGCATCGAGTCTATAAAAGATGCCAATTCTGCCGGAAGATCCGGATTGACTGAAAGCAGGGGCGGCGGCAGTTTATTCAAATGGGCATCATGAAGTTCCTCCACGCTTCCGGTGAAAGGAGGGATCCCCGAACTCAATTCATAAAACATCACTCCGAAACTGTAGATATCGGCTGTCATGGCGACAGTTACTTTGCCGCCGGCTACTTCAGGCGACATGTAAAGCGGTGTTGCCACGATTTCATCTCCGGCGGCAGTTCCTGTTGCCGCAAGTCCGAGATCGGCAAGTTTCAGTTTGCGGTCGGCATTGCGGATGAGAAGATTCCCCGGTTTGATGTCCCGGTGGGTCATGCCGCAGCGGTCCCAGGCATACTGCAATGCATCGGCAAGCTGTATCGAGATTTCAAGCAGGAACGCTATAGACAATAACTCAGGAGAATTGACTCTGATATCTTCGATGGAACAGCCATCCACATATTCCATCACGAAATAACATACACCGTCGGCGGTTTTTCCGGCTTTGAAAGCCTGAACGATATTGGGATGTTCCAGTTTGGCTGCCATCTTGCTTTCGTGGAAAAATTCTTTTACCGCATCGGAGTTTTCAGCAAATTCCGCCTGAAGTATTTTCAAGGCAAAACAGCGGTCCATGAGCAGATGGCGGGCAAGAAAAACTACTCCGTAGCTGCCGTAACCCAGCACGGAGACCAGACGATACCCATCTATTTCAGCTCCGAGAAGATCTGCCGGAGAGATATCTGCATTGTTTTCCTGTAATTCCATAGTTATTACTTAATATACTGCCAATCAACCGTTTTTTCAAGTTTTGTGCCGGATCGCACATGTGCAAAAAAGAGAGTGCTGCGGTCGGACAGCACTCTCATGTGAAACTTTTCTTTCAACAGGAACTTTTCAGAGCCTGATCGAAATCTGCGATGATATCATCGATGTTTTCAATGCCGACGGAAACCCGGATGAGATCGGGACTGACTCCGGCAGCGATCTGTTCTGCTTCGGAAAGCTGACGATGGGTCATGCTTGCCGGATGCAGCACACAGGTACGCACATCTGCCACATGAACTGCAATAGCGGCAAGTTTCAGGGCATTCATAACTTTTTCACCTGCAGCGGAACCGCCTTTGACTCCGAAGGTCAAAACACCGGAGGCACCTTCAGGCATATATTTCTGTACTTTTGCGTATTCCGGAGAATCTTCCAGTCCGGGGTAGTTTACCCAGCCGACCTGTGAGTGTCCTTTGAGGAATTTGGCAAGTTTCAGAGCATTTTCGCTGTGGCGTTCCATACGCAGAGCCAGAGTTTCGACTCCGAGGTGGGTGAGAAACGCATTGAAGGGCATCATGGGGAAGCCCAGATCACGCACCAGCTGGACCCGGAGTTTCACAGAGAACGGGCAATCCGGGAAATCTCTGGTGTATACTGTGCCGTGGTAACTTTTATCCGGTTCTGTAAATTCGGGGAATTTGCCGCATTTCCAGTCAAATCCTCCCTTTTCCACCACGATACCGCCGACTGAAGTCGCATGACCGTCAAGGTACTTTGTGGTGGAGTGGACTACGATATCTGCTCCGTGTTCAAATGGGCGGCAGAGTGCCGGAGTCGGGAATGTGTTGTCTACGATCAGCGGCAGCTGATGTTTGTGGGCGATTTCAGCATAACGCTCCAGATCGGCCACCACCAGGGCGGGGTTGGCAAGAGATTCGCAGAAAAGAGCTTTGGTGTTGGGTTTGAAAGCCGCTTCAAGTTCTTCATCTGAAGCTCCGGGAGCGACAAAGGTGAATTCAATACCGAATTTTTTCATGGTATTGGAAAAGAGTGAAACTGTACCGCCGTAAAGTGCCGCGATCGTTACGATGTGATCTCCGCAGCGGGCGATGTTGGCAATAGCAGAAAAGTTTCCGGTCTGACCGCTGGAAAGTGCCACCGCCGCGACACCGCCTTCGAGAGCGGCGATACGCTTTTCAAAGCAGTCTACTGTGGGGTTGGCCAGACGGGTGTAAAAGAATCCGGCTTTTTTCAGGTCAAAAAGATCGGCTACACTTTGAGCATTGTCATATTTGTAGGTGGTACTCTGGACGATAGGAGCAATACGGGCATCTCCGTCACCGGGAGTATAACCCGCCTGAACGGCGAGAGTTTCAAGTTTCCAGTTTTCCATGATAAAGTTTCCTTTCTTATTTTTTCAGTTGGCAGCAATGGCTTCATATACTGCGCGGCGTTTTTCAATGAGGAATTTGTCGCTGGCCGGGAATGAATTCATCTTGAGTTCCTGCGGAGCTCCTTCATTGAGCAATGCGATGACCGCCTCACGGCCGATCTTCTTTTCCAGAGTACGGCAGGCGCGCATATCCTGAAGTCCTGCGAAAAATGCTTCATGACGCAGTGAATCCAGCGGATCACCGTTTTTGCCGGGGTAGACAAGGAAGGCGTCGCCGGCCGGGAATGCTCCGCCGGAATCGGTTACGCTGAAGGGATCTATGGCGCGCCATGAATACTGGGAATAGTAGAAGTTGAATCCCCAATGCAGGAATCCGGCCAGATCGTAGATGTATGCCAGCATGCCGAAGCTCCGGGGACGGCGTGAAGGCATGCCGATGAAACGGTTGGGATAATCTACTTCAGGCCCGCAGCAATAGTACCCCCAGAGCGGAGATACCTTGCCCCGGAATTTTTCAATAACTCCGATGGAAGGCACCGGATGTTTGACCAGACCGCGTTCATAGTAATCCAGATGGGAAAGAGCTTCGACAGTTTCAAATTCCTCAAGGAGAGGACGGGTGAGATCCACCAGCGCGCTGTAATTTTCCAAATGATCATCGTGTGGTTCATCAGAAAGCGAGAAATAGCAGTTGCCTTTACCAAGACCGTATTCACGCAGCACCGGCAGCAGAGCCGGGAAAAGCTGTTTGAGAAAATCGGCGTACTCCGGTGATCTTGATGATGTGCCCCAGCCGAAAATACTGTTGTACTGGTCGGAAACCAATTTGGAAATATCTGCTTTTTCACCGTAACGGGCGACGGCACAACTGTTTTTGGTGTTGACCACATGGGCCATGATCTTCGGAGTGGCGGCTGCGCCCCACTGAGTGAAGATATGACTCATGGCAAATTCTTTGAATCCGATGCGTTGTCCCATTTCGATATAGCGGCGCAGACGGTCGAAGTTGAAGGTGTAAGTCATGTCGGAAACATCGAGCGTGATGTCGAGCAGCTGACAGGTGGGACGGCTGTGGCCGATCGCGGTATCCAGCGGCGGAGTCCACAAGGGAGTGTAAAGTACTGTGATACCGTGAGCCAGCGCATTGCGGGCAAAGTTTTCCGTGATGCGCCAGTGGGCTTCGCTCCAGCAGGGCACTTTGTAGTAGTCAAAAAGGCAATCCGCATGGAACCAGTGGAAATTGCTCATTTCCTGAGGCGCAAGCTCGAAATCCAGAACATCGAGTTCGAATTTGGGGCAGCACTCCACTTCGCCGGTGGCCATATCTCTGAGAATGATCTCAACAGGATACTTGCCGGGTTTCTGATCTTTGCCGACATATACCGTTACCCAGAGGCTCTGGCATACATTCTGGAGCAGCAGAAATTGATCGGTGAAATCCGGTTCATCCAGAAGATCCGGATAAAGTCCCGGCTGATTGTTTCTGACCACATCTTTATCATATCCGCTGCCGAGATACATTGCCGGGACACATTTTACGATCCTGACCCTGGTATTGAGTTCTCCTGCACATTCGATACGCAATTGTTTGCGTTCATCGGAGCGCAATGCGATCTGAAATGAATAGATTTCTCCGCGAGCCGCCACATCGGAACGGAATTCCGGAGCCATGATAACAGGAGATTCAGGAAGGATTTTTTCCAAAGCACTGACAAGCCGGACTTCGACCATAATTTACCTGCCTTTCAAGATATTGAGAAATTACAAGATTTGTGTATTTATACTGCATCTGCATACTATATCCCGGCAAGGTGATTTTTTCAAGTATTTATCACAATTTCAGCAGCGAAAAATCGGCCTTTTCATATATGGAACTCAAGTATACTCCGGCAGCTGCCGGAGTGTTCCCGCTGATTACCGGATGCATGATGCTCCACGGTATATCCCAGCCCTCGGCTTTGCCCAGTTCCACTCCGGCGATGTTTATGTTGTCCACATTCCTTTTTATGGCAAAGCGGTAGCTTATTTCCACCAGCATGATGCCGTGATCGTTACGGAATGGGATACCGCTCGATGCTCCGAGAAATAGGACTTCCCCCGGTTCCCAGGAGTGGAAAGTTTTTTTATTCACGCATCCGGTGAGTTCCATGATCCTGCGGCGGAAACTCCCGTCCATATCAGAGGCCCGGTGGATAGCCATACAGCATTCGCGCATGGAAGGCACTATCTTGTTTGCTCCGCCTGCGTGAAATCTTTCGCCGTTTCTGCCGTTCCAGTTGATGAGGGTGCCGGGATCCGGCGGCAGACCTTCGCCTGGAGCGGCATCGGAAGCCAACAGCTTGCCGTGGATCACATGTTCCTGTCCTCCGGTAGTGTCAAAGATCCACACCCGGTCGCCAAGCCGTTTTTGTGATTGCCGGTCCGAAACGGGGCGTTCATACTCCGCCTGGATCTCAAAAATCCCGTTACCGTGATTTTTCAACAGGTTCAAATGGACGAGAGCCGCACCGTCAATATCTTCCGGAGCGGTATTTTTTACCAGCATGAGTGCTTCTGCTCCGGGATCATTTTCGGTCATGGCGACTCCGGAAACCAGATAATTCAATCTGGCATTGCGGCAGCTGCCGCCGGAGTTCAGGGAACGGGTGAAAACATTTTTCAATTTGCAGTCAGCCATAAGAGGGATATTCCTTTCTGTGTTTGTTTTCAGCAGTAAGTCAATTGACGCTCCGGGGAATTCTGTTCCAGAAGACCGGCGATCTGTTCTGAAAAAACGGCATTCTTTCCGGCGATGTTCAACAGCTGTTCAAGCAGTTGGATGATGCGTCCGTTGAGTGCGTCCTGAGTACCCTCCGGAACGGCTTCATGGGGCGACAGTTCCTGAGCCAATGGGTGATTGAATCGCGCTGCCGCCGTTTCGGACAGCGGCGCGTTTGATGAATCTGCAGAAATCGGCATGTTTTCTGCAAATTGCGGAAACAGGGATTTTAATTCGATTGTCATAGTATATTTTCTCCTTTCAACTTTGAAGATTTATGTCAAGTATTTTTGTTTGAATGCTTGACTTTTGAGTTCCGCCGGAGTATACTATGCCCGTAACAGTTGTATTAAGGAAATTGTAAAAATGATTCTCTACTGCGATCAGGCGGCCGCAGCCGGAATTGATGGGGAAACAGCAGATTTTTTTGCCGATGTGTGCCGCATTGCCTATGCCAATCAGGAGTCGCTGCACAGCGGAGCGTTTGAACTCCGCAAGGCTTTGGATGAGGCCGGGAACGAATTTGCCAGACTGCTTACCGGCGGGGATGAGTTTGCAGTTTGCTGGTGCAGCTCAGGTACTGATGCTTTTCTGCTTTTGGAATACTCCGGAGTATTGAAAAATAAACGGGCTGTAACATCTGCGCTCGAACATCCGGCATTGAAAGCAGTATTGGAACGGAACTGCTGCGGTGTCCGGACTTTGAAATGCGGCAGGCAGGGGGAAATAATTTTTGAAAACGGTGATTTTGATATTGCTGCGTTCCACAGCGTCCAAAGTGAATTGGGAACAGTACAGGATATCCCGTTTCTTATGAAAAATCTGCCTGCTCATTGTATCAGGTTTACCGATGCTGTTCAAAGTGCCGGCAAGATGGATATGGAAAAAATTGCGGAATATTCCGATATCATCGCGGTTTCCGGTATGAAATTCGCTTCTCCCGGCGGCGGGGCGTTGCTGGTGCGTAAAACATGTGCATGGAGCAGGGAGTTTTTAAAATCTGTTTCCCGCATACGGCATCCGGAATACCGGGCCGGACGGATTTTTCCGCCAACGGCTCTGACCTGTGTTTACGCTTTGCAGAAATGCTGCAGCAGGATGCAGGACAATTTGAAAAAAATGCGGGAACTCAACGGATTTTTACGCCGGGAACTTGCCGGAGAAAATGTTGTTTTCAGCGTCCCGGAAAATTTAAGTTCTCCCTATATACTGCATCTTTATCTGCCCGGTAAACAGGGGGGAGTGGCTGTCCGGATGCTGAGTGAACGCGGTATATTGGCCGGTTCCGGGAGTGCCTGCGCTGCGGAAAGCCGTGACGGCTCAACTGTACTCCGGGCGATAGGATACTCCGCAAAGGAAAGTTTTTCCGGGCTGCGCCTGAGTTTCGGATTTGACTTTTCCTTTGAGCAGGCGGAATTTTTGGTAAAAAATCTTATTCAGGTCTTGAAAAATTACTGATGTTGCACTACATTGTGCAAAAGAATTTTTTACTGCTTAACTGCCTTGAGGAACAGGATGAAAAAAACGATTTTGCCGCTTTTGACAGTTTGTTTTTGTATGATCGGCTGCGTACTGCACGGTGCGCCTCAGATACGGACTTTGACAGTATCAAAAAATACCAGCCAGAATCCGGCGATTTATTTTTCAGGTATTCCCGGAGATAAAGCCCTGACCGCTGCTTTGCACCGGTTCCTGAAGGCTTGCGGCTGGTTCGATATTGCTGCTGATGTCAAAAATGCAGATTATACTCTTGACGGCCGGGATGAGGGAAAAAGCTTTGTACTTTACCTGAAAATGGGAGGGGCCCCCGCCGGGGCATGGCGGTTTCAAAAAGGGATCACTCCCAGAGAAAGTGCCAAAACAGCGGTCGATACTGTTATCGAAAAAACATTCAGAGAGTTGAAAGTCAAAGGTTTCTGCCGTTCAAAGATCGCTTTTTGTGCCAGAACATCCCCCGGCGTAAGCAATATTTATATTTGCGATATAGACGGCGGGGATATTGAACAGTTGACTCATTTCAGAGCTCTTTGTGTGGAGCCGTGCTGGACTCCGCGCGGATTGAGCATATGCTACTCCAAATACGGGCGTACAGGAATCGATGTGTTGGAAACCACTATCGCCAAGCCGCGGCGCAGCCGTTTGATTTCCGGTTCTCAGGGGATCAATGCCGGAGCTGCGGTAAGTCCGGATGGACGCAGTATGGCTGTGATCCGGAGTCCGGATCATCAGGTGGATCTTTATGTCATCGATCTTGCATCAGGCAGACATCGGCGTCTTACCCGCGATAAATCGGTCGAAGCTTCACCGTGCTGGAGTGCCGACGGCAGATATGTGATATATGTCAGTGATGAAAGCGGCCGTCCGAGATTGATCCGTCATGATTTGAAAACAAATAAACGATTCAGACTGCCTACGGTCGGCAATGATGCTGTGACTCCCGATTGCTCCGGGAACGGGCAGATAGCTTATGCTGCGAGGATCAACGGCAGATATACTATTGCCGTATTCGATCCTGAAAAAAATACCAATAAAAGGATAATCAATCAACCGGGCGACTGGGAATCTCCCGGTTGGGCCGCAGATAACCGGCAATTGGTGTGCAAGCGTACATGGAACGGCAGACAGGAACTTTATGTTATCGATACTTTGAGCGGTAATATCCGGCTTCTGGTATCTCCGAAACTTCCTGTTTCCATGCCCAGCTGGTCGCAATGTGCACCGAAAGGAGAGCGTTGAAATGTTTGATACAGCTTTGTATCTGGAAAATTGCAATATGTTCGGGATCCGCCTCGGTCTTGATTCCACGAAAGAACTGTTGCGCCGGGCCGGAAATCCGGAAAAGTATTTGAAATTCATCCATCTTGCCGGAACCAATGGCAAAGGCTCCACCGCCGCCATGCTGGAACATGGATTCCGCAGTGCCGGATTGACTACCGGATTATACACATCACCTCATCTGATCGATGTCAGAGAAAGGTTCCGGGTCAATGGCAAAGCCGTGCCGACAGAGATTTTCAACTTCCTCGGCGAAGAATTGGCCAAGGCTGCAGAAGGCGGGGATTTTACCTACTTTGAATTTGCTACCGTTCTGGCAGCTCTCATTTTCTGCCGGGCCGGAGTTGATGTGGTGATTTGGGAAACCGGCCTCGGCGGCAGACTCGATGCCACCAATGCGGTGATGAGCTGTGCATCAGTCATTACCAATATCGCCCTGGATCATCAGAATCTTTTGGGGGATACTCTGGAGAAGATCGCGGCGGAAAAAGCGGGGATACTGAAGGAAGGTGTGCCGCTCTTTTACAACCGGCTGCCCGATGAAGCCAGAGCAGTTATAGAAAAGAGAGCTGCAGAACTCGGGGTAGAAGTCTATCCCCCCGAAGCTCCGGTACCGGGATGTGAAGGATATACCATCTCGGATCAGGGAATGATGTGTCAGAAATTCAATTATCAGGGGCGTGACTTTACCTTACCGCTTCCCGGAGCCATGCAGCGGGAAAATTTCCGGACTGTGTACAATGTGCTGCGCTACTTTGCTGACAGGTGGCACTTTGATGCCGATAAGGCGTTGGATTCTCTGAAAGATACCAGATGGCCCGGCCGATGTCAGCTGGTCAACGGTCAGTTGATGATCGACGGCGGACATAATCCTGATGGAGTGGCGGCTTTTACCGCTGCACTTCAGGAGCTTTATCCGGAAGTGAAGCATCCGGTGATCTACGGAGCGTTCCGGGATAAAGATTTCAGATACTGTGTTGAATTGTTGAGCAAAATCGCTTCAAAGTTCATTTTTGTTCCCGTTCCTGCTGCTGAACGGGGGATCGCGCTGGAAGAAGATCTGGCTCCCCTCGCAGATAAATACGGAATACCCTATGTCTGGGAAAATGATATCGCTCAAGCTCTGGAAACGGCCAAAGAAAGTCGGCCTGACAACGGAGCTGCAGTTGTTTCCGGGTCACTTTATCTTGCCGGAGATGTACTGCATCGGGAAGTCCCCATTGAAGAAGTTCTTAATCTGTAAAAAAAACAAGGATATGATATTATGAAAAAGAAAGTATTGTTGGTGCTGGTCGATGGCATGCGCCCTGAAAGTATGGCTATGACAGAACATCCTTTTTATCAGGAACTGGTCGCCCACAGTTACTACACCCTTAAAGAACAGGCCGTGATGCCTTCGGTGACTCTGCCCTGCCACATGTCATTGTTTCACAGCGTAAACGCTGATCGTCACGGCATTCTTTCCAATACCTATGTGCCTCAGGTGCGTCCGGTGAACGGTATTTGCGAAGTTCTCAAGCAGCAGGGCAAGACCAGCGGTCTTTTTTTCAGCTGGGAAGAACTCCGTGATCTCAGCCGTCCTGGTTCGGTAGCTATTTCTGAATTTTTCAGCGGCGGGGTCCATACCTACGAAAAAGCCAACGAAGTTCTCACCGACCGGGTCATCGGTCTGGTGAAAAGCGGTGAACTGCCGGACTTCTCCTTCCTCTATCTGGGGCTGGTGGACATGGCCGGTCACAAATACGGCTGGATGGGGAAGGAATATATCGAAGCAGTCAGATCCAGTATCGAATGTATCAGACGGGTCGCTGAGATCCTGCCTGAAGATCATCAGCTGGTCGTTACTGCGGATCACGGCGGACATGACCGCAGCCATGGAGCAGATATCCCTGAAGATATGGTGATACCGTTGTTTTTCTGGCACAAATCTTTTGTTTCCAAAGAGTTTGACGGTGATGTTTCCATTATTGATATCGCACCGACCATCGTTTCCATGCTTGGCGCAGAATCCGATCCGGACTGGGAAGGTAAAGTGCTTCTGTAAAAAGTCTTTTAAGAAGCAAGGAATATTTTTCGCAAAAAGCTTTGTTCTGAACATAGACTGGGACGGAAACTCCCGGTCGGCCGTTGTGTTTTTTCTGTTTTTCAAAGGTTCTGTTCCCTTTGCATTGCTCCGGAAAAGTCCGCAGCAGCAAATATTGTACTGGGGCAGAAAAATTATACCGGAGAGATTTTTTTTCTTGATTTTTGCTGAAACGGGTTTATATTATAGCTTTGAAATAACCTCAATAAATTTTCGTCAAGGAGAAAAATATGTTTTTGACCGGATTTGCTGATGAAGCTGGAAAATCCATAGATATCCAGATCAAGGCCACCAGAGAACTGGGCTGGCGTTTTATTGAATCCCGTGCAATAGGAGAAAAAAATCTTTCCACCCT
>JAFVRT010000263.1 GCA_017504125.1 Lentisphaeria bacterium | reverse complement strand
GTCTCCGTACTCGGCAAAGGTGCACGGCGTTCCAAGCGGCTCAAACGGTTCGCGGATTGCCGGTTTGTGGGTGACCGAAAGCGTTCCAATCGTTCGTCCGTGGAAGTCGTGGGTAAAGGAGGTACGGTGTGTGTTACCCCCGGCGTATGGCAGACCGGAGCGGTGAAACTTTACAGCAATGTTCATCTTTTGCTGGAAGAAAACAGCCGTTTGGAGTTTTCTCCGGACCCGGAGGATTATCTGCCGGTGGTCTTCACCCGCTGGGAGGGGATCGAGTGCTGGAATTTTTCCCCGCTTATCTATGCGATAGACTGTGAAAATATCGCCATAACCGGCAGAGGTGAACTTTACGGAAACGGAGAAAAGTGGTGGCCGTGGAGAGATCGCCAGAATGCTGCCGGCAAAAAGGTTTACGATGCCGAAGCAGACGGTATCCCCGTAGATCAGCGGCGTTTCGGGACAGTAGAAGCCGCTTTGCGTCCTTCCTTCATCCAATTCATAAGATGCCGCAATGTGTTTTTCAAAGACTTCTCCATTTGCGAAGGTCCGCAATGGATGCTGCACCCTGTGTATTGTGAAAATGTGATCGTGCGCGGAGTCAGGGTAAGTTCGAGCGGCCCCAATACAGACGGATTGAATCCTGATTCATGTACCAATGTACTTATTGAAGACTGCACATTCAAGACAGGAGATGACTGCATAGCTTTGAACTCCGGTATGAATGAGGACGGCTGGCGGGTGAACAAACCATGCGAAAATATCCTTATACGCCGCTGCCGGATGTACGGCGGCCACGGCGGAGTGGTGATCGGCAGCGGTATGTCAGGCGGAGTACGCAATGTCAGGGTGTATGACTGTTTCTTTGACAGTACGGAACTGGGCATACGCCTGAAGTCCATGCGGGGCAGGGGGGGAATAGTGGAAAATGTTGACTTTGACAATATTGAGATCAACAATATTCCCGGACCGGCGATCCAGATAACCACCTTTTATCATGCAACGACCATTCCGCCGAAGTCTGAAGTGCCTCCTTTGTTCCGCGATTTGAAGATCAGCAATATCAGAGGAACCGGAAATCAGCTGGGACTTGAGATGAAGGGGCTTTCAGACGCTCATCTGGAAAATATTTTATTGGAAAATATCGATCTTGCCGCTGATTCCGCTATGGAGTGTACCGATATTTCCGGAATCACGCTGAATAACATAAAACTCCGCATGAATCCGTGATACGGTAAGAATTTTGCAGAAAAATCTGTTTTTTCATTTGCAATATTGCTTTTGAGGTGGTATCTTCATAAAGGAAGATGTGAAGAAACGGTCAAAGATGGGAGGATGTCTTATGGAACGCAGAGAATTTCTCAAAGCCTGTCTTACGATGGGGGCCCTCGGTGCCGTATCGCGGATGAGTCCGGCTTTTGCCGGAATGGAGCTGCCGCGCAGAAACCGGACATCAGGAAAGGCCAGAAGCGTGATCGAAATCTGGATCTGGGGAGGCCCGTGCCAGCTTGAGGCTTTTGATCCCAAACCGGAGGCTTCCTTTGATTATAACGGCGGTAAAAAAGATATTCCCACCAATGTTGATGGTATCAGAATAAGTGAGTATATGCCGGAGTTGGCAAAAATTGCCGATAAATATTCCATCATACGCAGCATGACTCATCCTTTCCGTGGACATGAATCGGCAACTTATCTGATGCAGACCGGGCGTATGCCCGGAGGCGGTATAACTTATCCTGCCATCGGGGCCATGCTCGCCATGCTCAACAAAGGCAATGTGCAGCACAATCTGCCGCCTTATGTGGCATTGACGACCAACAAGGGGCGTTTTTCGGAATGTGGATTTCTTGGTGACCGTTATTCGCCGTTTTCCACCGGCGGGCGGCCGGAAAGTGCCATGTTCCAGGTTGACAGTTACAGTCCTGCCGGCGGAGCCTCCAAGTCGGAAATGCAGCGGCGTTTCGGATTGCTCAATGATCTTGACAATTTTGCCCGCGACGGTGCCGGAAATCCCGCTCTGGAACAATTCGGCAAAGCAGGGGACGAAGCGAAAACCATTCTTTTCGGCAAGGCTGCCGATATATTCAATCTTTCTCTGGAACCTAAAGAAGTACGCATGCGCTACGGTATGAACCGTTTCGGTCAGTCATGCCTTTGTGCCAGGCGGCTCGTGGAAGCCGGAGTCCCATACATCACCATCAATGCTTCCGGCTGGGATACCCATAAAAAACACTTTGAATCATTGAGCCGCATTGCTCCTGAAATGGATCGGGCGGTGGCGACATTGATATCGGATCTTCACGAAAGAAATCTGCTGGATCAAACCATTGTCTGGTGGACCGGCGAGTTCGGGCGTACTCCGAAGATCGACTGGCACGCTCCGTGGCAGGGTGGACGCAACCACCACAGCAGCTGTTTCTGCGCCATGGTCGCAGGCGGCGGATTTGCCGGGGGCAAGGTCGTAGGTTCTTCTGATGCCACCACCGATTTTCCGGCGAGCCGTCCGGTAAGTCCCGCAGACCTGCTTGGCAGCCTTTATGAACTTTGCGGAGTCAATCCGGATGAGCCGTTCCCGACCAATCCCATCGGATTGAAGTCGCCGATATTGGAATCCAAAGCCTCCACCAGATTACGGGAGATATACCGGTAAAGGGTCAATTTTTTTTCTGCGGCGGGATTCTGGTTTTGTTGCGGAAAAACAATGGAGTTTCCCCGTTCATTTCACGGAAAAATTTGGAAAAATAGAACTGGTTGCAGAATCCCAGATGTTCTGAAATTTCTCCTATGCTCCAGTTGGTTTTTATCAGCAGACTCTGTGCGGCAAAGTTCCGCAGCTGGCACTGGTACAAGTGTGGCGTACAACTGTTCCGCAGCCGCCATTGCCGCTGAAATGTGGAGTATGACCACCCGAATTTTTCTGCAACTTGTTTCATGTCGAGATTTTCTCTGAAATGGTCGTTTATGTATTCCGTTATGTCATTGAGAATTTTTTCATGGTGGCTCAAAAGATCGTGTTTGCGGGGGAATACCGCTTCAGTAAGCAGCTGCATTGAGAATTGATCCAGACGGTCTGCCATGCCGGGTAAAGCGGGGAGTTCCAGCAGCAGCCGTATTTCATCTGCGATCTTTCTGCACGGAGCCGGGTTCTGCAGTTTTCTTATGGGGAGGCGGAAAAACTCCTGTTTCAAAGTCTTGCGGAGTTGTTTTTCGGAGCCGTGCGGAAATCCTATATAAAGTTCTTCCCAGCTGGGAGTGGGGTAGAATCGCTTTTTTTCACCGGTGAAGTTCCACATCATGAAAGGAGACTCCAAAACCGTGGTTTTTCCGTTCTGTTCCAATATGCCGCTGCCGGAAAATACCATTATTACGCTGGGAGCGATATAAATACGGTCGATCTCAAATGTTTTATTCTGTATGAACCCCGCTTTTTCCACATTGAACGGTTGATGTATCACCCGTGGTATATGGCCGAGATTCATGACCATATTTTGTATATTTATTCTCTGCATTTATATATAAAAATCCTTGTATTTCCTTGTCTGTTACCGTATATTTAATATAAACCTGAAAATGCATTAAAGCAAATCATATAGACTGAAAAAGTGATATGAACCATTAAATGACAAGGAGAATGAAGATGAAAAAGATTTTCACTTTGATCGAGCTGTTGGTGATTACTGCACAACACTGCCGTGATTTTTTCAAACGCTTTATTTGTACGGATCAGTACGGATGTGTACGGAAACATACGGAGAGTGCCGCTCACAAAAATACGCCGCTTCATACTTGCAAAGCAAGTGCTTCATGTTTGCCGCAGGCAAACGCTTCATGCAGCAACGCTGCGCTTCACACGGCGGAGCCG
>JAFVRT010000262.1 GCA_017504125.1 Lentisphaeria bacterium | reverse complement strand
GGTCATTCCCAATTTCATGATCCAGGGCGGCGGTATGGATAAGGATTTCAACCAGAAAAAAACCAATGATCCCATCAAAAACGAAGCTGCCAACCAGCTTCCCAATGTGCGCGGTTCGGTGGCCTACGCCCGTACTCAAGTAGTGGATTCTGCCACCAGCCAGTTCTTTATCAATCTGGTGGACAATGACTTTCTCAATTTCCGCGCCCCCAATCCTCAGGGATACGGCTATAGTGTTTTCGGAAAAGTTGTCGAAGGCATGGAGGTTGTGGATAAGATCGCACAGGTAAAAACAACTTCCAAAGGCTTCCATCAGGATGTCCCCGCTGATCCGGTGATAATTCTTGATGCGATCGAGGAGTAAGTAAGAATGCCGCAGCTACCCGGTGCCGTCGCTGTTGAAGCGGATAAGGAAAATATTTATATCTATTTTCATGACGGGAGTCATTTCCGGGAGGCAATACGCTCCTTTACGCCGTATTTCATAGCTTCGGAAGAACTCCAGGGAGCAGAACGCCTTGCCGGAAGTCTGCCATTGTGCTGGAAAGTTCCCGGAGAATCAGCCCCCAAAGGAGTGGCCGCTCTCAATTTCCGGGAACTCCGCAGCGCGGCAATGATAAGCTCAGGCATACGGCTTTTTGAAAATATGACCTTTGAGGAACTGCGCCGCATGCAGTTCCGGGTCATCTCAGAAGATTCAGAGATCAAAAAAATCTGCTGCGCCGACAACTGCGGCTGGGCAGATGAGTTTTCCGGAACAGAAGCGGAAATAATTTCTGCCTTTGTGTCTTCTGTTCAGGAACGCGATCCTGATGTGCTTGAAGGATATGATTTTTTCCGCAATGATTGGGAAATATTGAAATCACGCGCGAAAAAATGCAAAATCAAACTTCTTTGCGGCAGAGGTGGAAGGGAAATAGTTTCATCCAGAAGCAGTATCGTCATCGGCGAACGCAGGATCAATTACACAAAAATTTGAATGTCACGGCCGCCATTTGATCGATATGCTGCTTCTGGTGCAGCTTCATGATGTCGCCAAAAGAGATATGGAAAGTTACGATCCGGAGTACATAAAAGAGTACTTCGATCTGAGATCCGGTTCACTTCTTCTGCAGATACAGGAATTGAGTGCCATACTCAGTCCGTCATATTTCTATTGTACCAGATTGATCCCCGCAAGTTTTCAATCGGTTGCCCTGCGTGGAAACGGCAGTAAAATAGATCTGTTATTTACCGGAGCATACCTTGAACGCAATCACTCGCTTCCGCTGCCCGACGGAGCGGTGTTTTTTCCCGGTGCGACCAGCAAAGTTGAACGCTCCGGCAGATTTGCTCCGGTTTGGCATTGTGATGTGCGGTCATTGTACCCTTCCATATTATTAGCTGAAAATTATGCCCCCGCCAAAGATGAGCTGAAGCTCTTTCCGGAACTTTTGAGGGAATTACGCAATAAACGCCTGGAAGCCAAAGATATGGCAAAGCAAAGTTCCGGAAATGAAAAACTTTACTGGGGTGCGCTGCAGAATTCACTCAAGATCGTCATAAATTCATTTTACGGCTATCTCGGCTTTGCCCAGGGCAGTTTCAACGACTATGACCTTGCATCCAAAGTAACTGCGGAAGGCCGGAATATCCTTGCGCGGCTCACCGGATTTCTGGCTGATTCCGGAGCTGAAATAATTGAAATGGATACCGACGGAGTGTATTTTGTACCTCCGGCAGCGATAACTCCTGATGAGTTGGAAAAAAATATCCAGCAAGCTCTGCCTCCCGGAATTGAAATAGAGTTGGATTCCACTTATCCGGCGATGTTCTCTTATAAAGCAAAAAATTATGCGCTGCTGACAGATTCAGGAGAAATAGAGCTGACCGGAGCCGCATTGAAATCAAGAGGCATGGAACGATATTTCCGAAATGTTCTGAAAAAAATACTCCGGCTGCACCTGGAACAGAAAGAAGAGCAGCTGGCAGAACTCCATGCTTGTTGCAGCAAAGAGATCATGGAACATCTCGTCCCATTGCGTGATCTCTGCAAAAATGAAACCTTAAACGATACGCCCTCAAACTACCGGAAGAAACTTGAAACAGCGTCTTCCCGCCGCAGCGCAGTATACGAACTGCTGCTGGCCGCCGGTCTTGACGGACGGGTAGGTGATAAAATTGAATTTTACATCACCGGTTCAAAAGCCAAAGTAAGCGTGGTGGAAAATTCCAAATTACTGTCCTCCAACAACGGTGAGCGGGACGAAAATCTCAAATGGTATTCAGCAAAACTTGACGAATTATTTGAAAACTTTTCCTGATAAAACGACTTATTTTTCCGGAGTTTCGATCACTTTCATCTGCTTCCATTTGCCCTGACGGTACCGCCAGTAAAATACCACTCCGCAGATCACTACATAGATCACGCTGATCGTCCAAACGCCCCAAAGACACCAGTTTCTGGCGTTTCCGCCAAAAATACCGGTGAACCACGGCATCCTGAAAGCGTAAAAAAGCAGCAGACAGGGAATTATATAAGTGAAACATGCAAGTATCCCATGAGTTATCATGGAAAATCTGGTATCTCCGGCACTTTTTATCGCATTGCTGTAAATGATAAACATGACATCAAACAGAAGATAGCCGGTAATGAAACGCAGCATCAGACGGCAGTCCTTGATTATGGGACCGGAAACATCGTCAAAAGCCAACAGCAGCGGATCGGGCCAGAAAAAGAATATCGTACCCAATACCACCATATAACCGATGCCGATGATTCTGGCACTGCGTACTGAAGTTTCACCGTGGGCAATGTTTCCGCCGCCGACAGACTGCCCGACCAGAATACCTACGGTCTGACCGATACCCAATAACGGAGTATAGGCCAGACTGTTGATGCCGAAAGCGATGCCGGAAGCTGCCAGAGCAACGGAATCTATCTTGCCCTGCAAGATGATAAATATCTGAAAGGCTATCAAATCAATGGCAAGCTGGATCCCGGTCGGCAATCCATAACGCAGCAGTCTGCCGAAAAGCGGCAGGTCAAAACACTTGAATATCCCGTATTTCTGCCGTCCGGAAAACAGAAAAAATGCCACCCCGTAAATCAGAACTCCGCACAATCCGCTGGCGACAGTTCCGTAAGCCGCACCGCGGATGCCCAACTCCGGGAATGACAGCGACAAGCCACATGGCAGTTCAAATTTTTTACCATAGATCAGACAATAGTTCAGAAGAATATTTATCACAGTTATCAGCAGATTTACAGCCATAACTATTTTGACCTTGCCCCGTCCGCTCCAGAAGTTGGCAAAGGCGATGCAGAGCAGATTGGTCACGGTTCCCGTGGCAAGTATCTTGTAGTAGATCACTTCAAGTTCTCTCACTTCCGGACCGTGACCGAAGAAATCAAATATCTCCACAGCCCAAAAGGAGGTAAGCCACATAATGACTCCACCGATAAGAGCCACCCAGATCCCCTGCCAGACGGCCCTTCCGATCCGGGAGTACTCCCCTGCCCCGAAGTACTGGGCAACAAAAGTACCGCTGTAAAAAACAGTACCGACAAACAAACAGGAAAATGCAAAAGCACTCAACCCGGCGGGGAAAGCCGCCGCCATAGTCATATCGGAATATCCGGCCAGCATGGCACGATCAATAAAAAGATTCAAAGCATGGCCGATATTGGAAAGCACCAGCGGCAGGGCAATAGTGATGACTTCACGAAAATTGTAATTCCTGAAAAGTGTCTTCATAAAAAAATACCTCATCTCAAATGCAATTTTTTAATATATCACTTTTTCAATATTAAAGCAAGAAAATTCTTAAATAATCGCGTCAATAAATCTTGACATGTCAGGCTTGATGATGTATATTTTCCGAAAACATACAAATTGGATTGACTCATGAAAGAATTTGATATCGAAAAAATAGATCGTTATATGCGCCGTGCAAAAATCGATCCGGAAAATTTGAAATGGATCGATCCGCGAACCGGCAGCAATATGGAGATTCGGGGACTTTACTGGTTCAATAAAGAAAAACGCTATCACCGTTTCCCTTTGAGTATGGAAAATAAAATACGGGAAAGCGTGGTACAGCTTGCTTCATGCACTTCCGGAGGCCAGCTGCGGTTCCGTACCGACAGTTCCAGAATAGTCATTTCGGCGACCAATACCAACAGTTCCGGTTCCGCCACTATGACCGAAACCGCCAAACGGGGATTTGACCTTTATACCGGAGCTCCCGGCAAAGAGGTTTTCTGGAACAGCGCATTGCCGGTCGCCGGCGAAAAATCCTACGCCGCCGGTGTATTCACCCACAAAGAACGCAAGATGCGTGATTTTACCTTGAATTTCCCGTTATATTGCGGAGTGGAAGAAGTTCTGATCGGCATAGATGAAGATTCGGAACTCCTGCCGCCCCGGGAACTTGCGGTCAAATCCCCCATTGTGATCTACGGTACTTCCATAACTCAAGGCGGATGTGCCTCCCGGCCCGGTACATCTTTCACCAACCGTTTGAGCCGGAAACTGCAATGTGAATTCCTGAATTTCGGTTTTTCCGGACAGGGGAAAAATGATGTGGAGATCGCAGAACTGCTTACAGACATCGAAAATCCCGCCATGTTCATAATCGACAGCGAAGCCAACAGCGTTTCAGAAGAATTGATAATGCAGAATGTTCCGGAATTCCTTGATATACTGCGGAAAAAATTTCCGGAAACCCCTATCCTGATCGTTACCAAAGTAACTTACGGACCGAGGTATACTGAAGAAATCCCCATATTGAAACATGTTTTTCACAAACTGTATCTTGAACGCCTTGAAAATGGTGATAAAAATATATTCTTCCTCGACGGTTCGACTTTCTGGGAAAAAGAGTGCTGGGAAAATACCATTGACGGAGCTCACCCCACCGATGCCGGCTTTGCCCTTATGGCGGAAAAAATGGTGGACCACCCAGTTCCACGATGGTCACGCGTCTGCCCTTTTCTTCC
>JAFVRT010000021.1 GCA_017504125.1 Lentisphaeria bacterium | reverse complement strand
CTTACCGGATGGTTTTGAAACGATATCAGCTTTCACTCCGGTGCTTTTTTGCAGAAAGGATTGCATTTCGCCGGCAGCAAATTTCATCAGACGGCTTTTGCTGCCGATAACGATCTCAAAGTTTGTGATCTTTTCATTTTTTCCGGAAATCTCGATGATCCGCGGCGGCAAAGCGGCGCACAGTACTCCGGATCCCAACAGGAGAAGGCTCAGTAAAAATTTTTTCATGTTTTTTCCCTCGCATTGGTGGTGGATAAAGTTTTATTTTTCTTCCAAATCTGTTTTGTGTGCAGCATAGTAGGCATGGGGATTTACAGAAAGATCCTCCTGTAATGTTATCTCGATAAGATATGGCTTTTTGATTCCCGCCGGAACCGGAAAAATGGTAAGTTTGTGGTAATCGAAGGCATCGTCACGATCCTGACGGAAAGGAACTTTCTGACCGGTCGGCAATATCTTGATATCTTTGATCTTTGAACGGAGGCCGTGAAGGATCATTTCTTTGCGTTCCTTGAAGACCCAGAACCACACTTTGCGCTTGGAAGCGGTAACTTCGCCCCAGGAACAGCCGCCGTTTACCGCTATGCCGAGAGCACCGGCACCGTAAACGGCCCCGGCTCCGCCCTGCTGCATGAATTCTGCTATTTTTTTCAAACGCTGGCGGGCTTCAGCGGGGAAAGCACCGTCCCCTTTGGGGCCGACATTCAAAAGATAGTTCGCATTGTGGGAAACCATTTTTGCAAGAATCTGAAGCAGTTGACTGTATGAACGGTAAGCATGGTCATCTTTGCGGTATCCCCAGCTGGTGTTCATAGTGCCGAGCCCCTCGGCAGGAGTGGTGAAAAACTGTCCCGGAATGGCATTGTCGCCGAGGGAAATGTAATCCCCCATGCCGTTGCCCACCCGGCCGCTTACCAGACACTCCGGCTGGAAACTGTGGACATATTCTTTGAGATCTTTGCTCTGTTCCAAAGTTATGGTTTCAGGCGTGTCGAACCAGATAACTGAAATTTCTCCGTAATTGGTCAGGATCTCTTTCAGTTGGTGCTTTACTTTTCCGTTGATATAATCCTGGAACATTTCCGGTGTTTTGACGGGGAAATCCCAATCATTGCCTGAAGCACCTGCTTCGTGCCAGTCCTGATCCTGAGAGTAGTAACATCCGAGCTTCATACCGTATTTCCGGCAGGCTGCGGCCAGTTCTGCAAGCACATCCCGTTTGAAAGGTGTCGCATCGACGATATTGAATTTATCCCAGCTGGAGTGGAACATGGCAAAACCGTCGTGGTGTTTTGCGGTGAAGATCATGTATTTCATACCGGCATCGTGAGCATCTTTTACCCACTGTTCCGCATTGAATTTCACCGGATTGAATTTTTTTGCCAGAGCTTCATATTCTGCGACCGGGATCCTGAATTTTCTCATGATCCACTCTGCCACCCATGAAACGGTCTTACCCTGCCATTCTCCGGCGGGCAAGGCATACAAGCCCCAATGGATAAACATGCCGAAGCGTCCTTCGCTAAACCAATTCGTACTGCTCATAAAAAAACTCCTTCTCTGTTTTATATGAATAAACTGTATACTGTTCTGTTGTTTTTATCCGGAACTGCATAAAAAATTTCCCAGTTGCCATTGTGATCCTGTCTTAAAAATGTTCCTTGAAGATATCCGCACCAGTCATCCTGCCGGAATGGATATATTTCAAGCGGCGCAAGCAGAGAAACGATCACGATATCATGGCTTGCAAGGATCACATTTTTTTCCTGGAATTCTGTTTCTGTCAGGAATGTCAACAATTTTTCTGAAAAGTTTCTGACATCGATGAAGCCGGCTGCTTTGCCGGTGGAAAAATATTCTTTCAGTAATCGGGGAATAGTTCCATCTTCGATGATCTCCCCCAAAGTTTCAGGTCGTTCAAATATTGCAGTATCATGAAGAAGCGGGCATGGCGTGATCTCATGGGAACCGAACATTCCCCCTTCCATGATCGCCTGAAGTGTTTCACATGTGCGCTTGCGTGATGACGATGCGAAACAGACTTCAGTCATATTTTTCAGCAATGAACCGCATTGTCTTGCATATTCAAAGCCTTCCGGAGTAAGTCCGGGATCATAATTGCCGTGCTGCAACGACTCCCTGAAGG
>JAFVRT010000261.1 GCA_017504125.1 Lentisphaeria bacterium | reverse complement strand
TGTTTGTCGAGAGGACAGCCGCCGATATATGCGCTGACCAGATGCAGTTTGCATCCGGGAACAGATTTCACAACACGCCGGGAATATTTTCGGCTGCCTTGACCCGCAGAAAAATGAGATCTTTATAGACCACGGCAAACTCACCGCGATCGCGGCCGTTATATCTGCCATCCTGCAGTATGATATTACGGCATCCGGCTGTCAAAAAAACAACTGCACACAAGATAACTGCTTTACTGAAATGCTTCATAAAGATCCCTTTCCTTTTTCGATATACAAGATTCACCATGCTGCGGCATCAGATCACGATATTGATAAGACGCCCCTTGACATAGATAAATTTCCGGAGTTCTTTTCCGGCCGCCAAAGCGGCTATTTCCGGCTGTTCAAGAGCAATTTTCCTTGCTTCCTCCTGATCACACTCTACCGGGATCATGACTTTTTTCCGGGGTTTGCCGTTGACCTGGATCATAACTTCCACTTCGGAAACCTTCAATTTATCTTCATCCCATTTGGGCCAGGGAACATAAGCGATACTTCCGGAGTGTCCGAGATGTTCCCAGAGTTCTTCGCCGAGGTGAGGCGCAAATACTGAAAGCATCTGCACAAATTTCTCTGCAGCCTCCCGCGGGATCTCTTTCAAAGCAGAAAGTTCATTCAGGCAAACCATCAAGGCACTGATCGCAGTATTGAAACCGAAAGATTCCAGATCTCCGGTAACTTTTTTGACAGTTCCGTGAATGACCCTGGCAAGTTCAGGCGAACATTCTTTGTCCGCGATAACGGCACTTCCGATAATGCGGCAGGCGCGTTTCAGGAACCGGAACACACCTTCGACACCGGTGGTGTTCCAGGGTTTGGTTGCTTCAAGGGGGCCCATAAACATTTCATAAAGCCGCATACTGTCGGCACCGTACCTGGCGATGACATCATCGGGATTTACTACATTACGCAGGGATTTGGACATCTTGGCGGGGAATTCGACCAGCTTTTCGCCATCGGCTTTGCGTACAGGTCCTTCGGGAGTGAACTCCACCTGATCGGTGGGAACCAGTACACCGCGGGTATCCTTGTAAGAAATACCCAGGATCATTCCCTGATTGATGAGTTTATGGAACGGTTCTTTGGTGGAAACCAATCCCAGATCAAAGAGGACTTTGTGCCAGAAACGGGCGTAGAGCAAATGCAGAACAGCATGCTCGGCACCTCCGACATAGAGATCTACAGGCATCCAGTATTTTTCTTTGGCAGGATCCCATGCGGCATCGTTATTGCCCGGATCGATATAACGCAGATAATACCAGCAGCTGCCGGCCCACTGGGGCATGGTATTGGTTTCACGGCGGCCTTTGCGTCCGGTCTTGGGATCGACATAATTCACCCATTCAGCAGCTTTTGCCAGCGGGGGTTCTCCAGTGCCGCTGGGTTTGAAGTCACTCATGGGAGGCAGCTCGACCGGCAGATCTTTTTCGTCCACCAATTCAATGGAACCGTCTTCATAATGGATGATGGGGAAAGGTTCGCCCCAGTAACGCTGGCGGCTGAAAAGCCAATCCCGCAATTTATATTTGACAGCGGCTTTGCCCTGATTCTTTTTGGCCAGGAAATCTATAACGGTATTTTTGGCATCTTCGACAGAAAGTCCGTTGAGTGAAACTTCTGCATTTTCGGAATTTATATGTTCGCCTTCGCCCCCCCAGCATGCCTTACCGGCAAGGATATCATCATAATTGACACCGGCTTTTTCTGCCGCCGCCTTTTCAGGTTTCAGGATGCAGATGACCGGAAGACCGAATTTTACTGCGAAATCAAAGTCGCGGTCATCATGGGCAGGCACAGCCATGATAGCACCGGTCCCGTAAGAAATAAGCACATAATCAGCGATCCAAATGGGGATCTTGACACCGTTCACGGGGTTTATTGCATAAGCACCGGTAAAGACACCGGTCTTGTCAGTAGCCATCTCAGCACGGGCGAGATCGCTCTTGTTGGCGGCCTCTTTGCGGTAGGCATCAACAGCAGCTTTCTGTTCAGCTGTAGTGATGGTATCGACCAGCGGATGTTCCGGAGCAAGCACCATGTAGGTGGCTCCGAAAAGTGTATCGGGACGGGTGGTATAAACGGTGATCTCCACGCCTTCAGGAGTTTTGAATATCACTTCGGCACCGGTGGACTTGCCGATCCAGTTGCGCTGCATTTCCTTGATACCTTCGGGCCAGTCGAGATCATCAAGGTCGTTGAGCAATCTTTCGGCATATTCGGTGATCTTGAACATCCATTGCTTCATAGGACGGCGTTCCACGGGGTGATTTCCCCGTTCGCTGCGGCCGTCGATAACTTCTTCGTTGGCCAGAACAGTTCCCAATGCCGGACACCAGTTCACCGGCACTTCAGCCAGATAAGCAAGACCTTTTTTGTGAAGCTGCATAAAGATCCACTGAGTCCATTTGTAGTAATTGCGGTCAGTGGTATTGACTTCACGATCCCAGTCATAGCTGAAACCGAGTGCTTTGATCTGGCTGCGGAATTTGTCTATATTCTTCTGAGTGGTGATCTCAGGATGAGTTCCGGTATCTACTGCGTACTGTTCGGCAGGAAGTCCGAAGGCATCCCACCCCATGGGATGAAGGACATTGAATCCCTGCATGCGTTTGTAACGGCATGTGATGTCTGTTGCGGTATATCCTTCAGGATGTCCCACATGGAGTCCGGCACCGGAAGGGTAAGGAAACATATCCAGACAGTAATACTTGGGTTTGCTGGAAAAATCCTCAGCCTTGAAGGTCTTGTTTGACTCCCAGAAATTCTGCCATTTGGCTTCTATTGTCTTGTAATCATATTCCGGATTCATAAAACTTTTCCTATTTTGGTTATGAAAATTATGATTTTTGGATAATATACCACATGTTGAGCATTTTTTCAATTGACAAGACGCATTTAGAGCAACAAAAAAGGGACAAACCATTTCTTTACGGTCTGCCCCTTTGCAAAACACTTCCCGGCAATCATTCAACTGTAGAAAATTTATAACGGGTAAGGCCTTTGAAAGGTTTTTCGGGATCAAGTCTGATGGAAGGGAACTCCGGATGATTTACCGCATCGGGCCAATTCTGAGTTTCCAGACAAAAGCCGCAGCATGAAACATAGTCACAACTTTTCCCCTCCCCTTTCAATCCTCCTGCCATATAGACCTGAACTCCGGGGCGGTCAGTACTCATGGCAAGCCTGATCCCGGAGTCTTCTGCAGTAACAACGGCAGCATCTTCATGCCAT
>JAFVRT010000260.1 GCA_017504125.1 Lentisphaeria bacterium | reverse complement strand
CTGCCAGTGTGATGCTCTAGCCAACTGAGCTATTGCCCCGTGATATGTGTATAATATATACCCGTTTTAACCGTTTGTCAAGCCGATTTTGGATTTTTTTCAGAAATTTTGTACCAATATCATGTAAATAACCGTTCCGGCAAGTATGGAAAGCAACGGGTTTCGCTTGTAATACTGCAGCAATGCTGCCGTACCGCCAGCCAGAAGTTCCGGAATACCGTAAAGCGTAAGCGAACTTTGCCAATGACTGAAAAAACAATATACCGTCAACATCGCTATCGCAGCCGGTGATATCACATTGCCAAGATAACGCACCGTTTCAGGTGTTCTACGACCACTCCCGAAAGCAATGAAAGGAAAGGCTCGAAGCAATATGGTAACAATTCCGGCAGCAAGAACTATGTACAATGTATAAAGCAGATCAGACCTTGCCATCACTTCACCCCCTGCAGCTTCCCGATCATCTTACGGAACAACAGAAATACTCCGATCATTACCGCCATCGCCGGTATCAGCATATTCGAAGTGGAAAAAAATATCCGGGATAATAATGCCGCCATACCTCCGGTCAACGCCGGAATACAATTCTTTTTTTCCCTTACCTGATCGGTCAGTATCACAATGAATAAAGCCGTCATGGCAAAATCGATCCCTTTGGTATTGAAAGGCAGCGCACTCCCTATGACCGCACCGGCCGTTACCCCGGTTATCCAATAACAATGGTCGAGAAATGCCACTTTCAAACAATAATCCACAGAATCATCTTTACTTTTACGCTTGTCTGCACATTGAAGCGCAAAAGTTTCATCTGTAAGCGTCCATATCAAATAATATTTCTTCCAACGGGGGATCCCTTCAAAACGGTCTATCAGCGAAAGTCCGTACATTGCATAACGCAGATTCAGAAACAAAGTCAGCAATACCACATCAGTCAAAGGTGATGCACTTTTTATCCACCCCGTGATGATAAACTGCAGCGCACCGGAAATACTCAGCGCACTGCTGAAAAATGCCCACAAAGGTTTTCCCGGCAGCTGAGGCAGAGTTCCGGCAAGCAATATCCCCGCCGCTGCCCCCATGGTGAGATATCCCATCAGCACCGGCAGCGTATTCTTGAATGCATCACGCCAATTTTGATTATTCATAAAATTATTTCATCCACAGTAAAAAACAGAGCCTTAATATAACACCGTTTCCGGAATATTGCAAAGAATATACAGCTCGCAGCAAAAAAAATGCGCCGGAACTTTCCGGCGCATCACGGTTTGCTTCGATCCCGAATCAGCTGCGTTTGGGAACACGCTCAATGGGAGTTGTAGCCAATGTCTGGATCCATTCAACATCAGGGAAATGATCCTGATAATAGGAACGGATAAGGGTTTCCAAGCCCTTGGGACCGTATTCCCAATCCAGGATCTTGTCCCCGAGAACTTTTCTCACATTGGTCTGATCAAAGACGATGTCTGATGAGAAATAGGGGAAAAGATCTCCCACAAAACGGGCCATGAGTTTAGTATCAACCTGTGAACCTTCCGCCTTGACTCCCACAGACACACCATCCATACGGAGAACTCCGCAAATGGTATCTTCGATCTGACGGGTGGTCAGAGGACTGTCACCGGTAATGTGGTAAGCAGTATTGGTAACAGGCTTCTGGAACAATGCCGTAATAGCTTCCTGCAC
Source organism: Lentisphaeria bacterium (assembly GCA_017504125.1). GTDB lineage: Bacteria > Verrucomicrobiota > Lentisphaeria > Victivallales > Victivallaceae > UBA1784. Next base: position 5,906 of record JAFVRT010000260.1, on the reverse strand, counting down.
ATAGTCGATCGGAACAAAGTAAACATGTTCAGAAGGTACTGTGGCAAAGTTGATGTTCATATATGTCCATTCCAGCGGGGAAACTCCGGCACGGCTGCAGCCGTGACTCTTGAATTTGCCCAGAAATTCCAGAATACGGTAGAAAGCCAGCGGCTTGCGGATACGGCCGTCAGAACGGCGTCCGGTAACAATGGCAGGACGGTAAACCGAGAAGGGGATCCCGGAATTACGAACCAGAAATTCTGCTTTGAATTTGCTTTCTTCGTAGGGGTTGTTGAATCCGCTGTCAATGGGATTGTCCTCAATGGCGGTTCCGCAGAGTTTACCGGCGATGTAAGCAGTACCGACATAATGGAACTCTTTCACTTTGAGAAGCTGAGCCAGTTTTACCACATTCTCAGTTCCGTTGTAGTTGATCTTGAAGACCTTGCCGGTAGGATCCTTGCCCAGATTCACATCAGCGGCACAATGGAAAACGATTTCCACTCCGGCCATGCGGGGATCTTTAGCCATGCTTTCGGGATCCAGAGTTACCACATCACCTTCGATAGCAGTAATATGTGAAAGCACTTCATCAGCAATTTCGGGGCAGCCGTCAAATGCACATTCATCCCGGATGATCTCCTCTGTGCGCTCCATGGCACTCTTTCCGCCGCCGGGACGGGCAAGACACACAAATTCATAATCCTTACGCTCACGCAGTAATGCAACTGCAAAAGCACTGCCGACAAGCCCGGTGATTCCGGTCAAAAAGATTTTTTTCATAACTTCAACCTTGTTATTGGCCGGATATGCGGCAGCGGCGCACATCCGAAATTTAGCAAATTACTGAAATAAATGACTTAATATACACCACTTTTTCAATAATTGCAAGTATTGTGTAACAATATGCACAATCAATGTCGGTAACAAGCTCAAAAAATTATTATTTTTTATTGTATCTCACGCTAATATGAATCTTTTCGTATGATCTGAAAGTGCTGCAACTGCCCATACCATAGCATCAAGCCGGTCAGGTGATTTCACGCTGGTCAAAGGAGAATATGAACACATTTCTTCTTCCAGTTCAGGAAAAACTCCGACATGATGCACCAGATTTTTTTCATAAAGAGCCGCCACCGGTTCCGCCCGCAGCACTTTGCCGCGTCTGGCACTTACGGCTTGAAAAGGAAGTTCCGGTGAAAGTTCGCAAAGCATGGTACGGATGAGATCTCCGCCGTTATTAACTTCTCCTATCACCCGGTCTGCCTGCAGTTCTTCATAAAGCCCGATAGCCTTTCGGCCCCACTCCAGCGGATTACAGCGGCAGCTGCGGTCGGCAAGAATATAATAATGGCCGTCACGCCCCAGGCCTGCCCCAACTATTCCCGTAAGGTCGGAATTGCTGCCGGAACTTACCGCCGGATCTATGGCCACGACTGCACGGAGCAGTTCCGGAACATTCACCACTCTCGTACGGTCGATCATGGCACAATTCCACAATGCGCCTTCCACTTCATCCTGCCAAATACCTTCCAGAAATCTTTTGCGCTGGCGCAAAGACAGAGTACCGAGGGTGTCCTCAATATATCCGGGCGGCAGATTGTCAGCATTATCTGCCGGATTTATTTTCATCATGGAGTACTGTTCCGGTATCTGCAGCGGCAGATTATCGACCGGATTGAGTTTCTGTACAAACATCCGGTAGCTCCAATGAGTCTTTCCCGGAGGATTACAATCAAAAAACGCCTTGTTTTCCAATCCGGGAACATTCTGAGCCAGCCGGGTGAGAGCAGTCTGTACACTTCCGAAATCCAATTCGGAACATTCGTTGAAATAAAGGGTCGCAAATTCCCGCCCCAGGATCTTTTCTGCCCGTTGGGCATCATCAAGACCCACCAGCTGAATTTCCGCCCCGTTGGGGAAACGGAAAATGGAATCACTTTTGCTGTATTCGTATTTCAGCTCCGGGAAACGGCTCCGCAATACCTTGGGCATGGTATCATTGCCCACAGCACTGCGGACACCGTTGAAGTGACGGCGGATCACCGCATGACGGGAACCCGCCCCTTTCAATGCACGGACGACCAGCGCACAGCACAACACAAAGGTCTTGCCGGAACGGCTGCCGCCGTAAAGCAGACAGAATCTTGCTCCTGAACCGAGAATTTCCAATGCTTTCCGCTGAGCGGGGCTGTAATGAAATTCACTCATGATACAAAATTGTTTTCATACTCCTTTTCTTGCGGCTCTGCAGCGGAATTTGCTCCGCAAACTGCCGACGCGCCTCAATACGGTCTGAAAAAGTGAAGCCAGTTCAGGATGGGCAGCTACAGCAAGAAGCATTTTTTCATGTATCGCCTGCCGGGAACAGCCGCGCAATGCTGCCAGATCGGCAATGGAAACACCTTTTGAACTGACATTGCCGGGAGCGATAATTTCAGCCACGATCCCCAGAGTATAGGTATCCAAAGACATGATCCACCTGAACAATACAGCCAGAGCTGAAATAAGCTCACTGCGTCTGTCCGGGCCGGGTTTTTCCATTCCGGGGATATTGGTCGTATCAACGGCAAGCCATTCATCCACAGAATTATCAAAACTGACCAAGCCCATCCTTGAATCCACAGATGATGCGGTGGAAGTATAAAAGCGGCATGAGGATCTGTAAACACATCTGCCGCATTTTTTTTCATTTCTGTAACTGCCGTAACATGTTTTGTTTTCCGTTATTCTTTTTGTCATAATTGATCACCTTGTTCAGCAATTCCCCGGCGGGATCTTTCCCCGGAACTGGGGAATTGATTTCATGATTCACCCTCTTGTGATATTCAGCCCGGCATTGAGTTTGCGGCACAAAAACAGGGCCCGGGGCGAAAGGATCCGGGAAATAAGTTTTTCTGAATAGTGTATACTTCCGGCTCCTTCCACGCTTTCTGAGATCACCGCCGGATTGACCGGAGCATTTTTACTCCGCAAACGGTGTATGGCCTGTTCGACTACAGCGGCACAGTAAAGTTCGTTATCTGATTCCCGCGTACAGGATGTAAATGAATTCACATCATCGATCGCCATACTGAGAGCCTGAAGTTGTTCTTCAGAAGACGCTGCTTCAAAAACAGCACTTTCCAGATGCCGTCTGACAAAAGGGAGGAATTTTTCAACTTCTGTCATTTTCTGTTCCTTTGCCCGTCCCCCTCTTTCCCCGATAAAAATACAAGAAAAAACGGGGAAAGAGGGGGACATCCTCATCAGCTGTTGCGAAGTGCTGCGAGAGCTTCGGCTGAGTTCCTGAGATTTTTGATCCGGCAGCAACGCTGTCCGGCATTGCGGAACTCAAAGGTCAATTCGCCGAGAGCAAGGCGTCTGATACCGTCAAAACCGGAGGGAGTGGCATCTTCATCGGTAATGGCGCGTCCCTGCAGATTGGCCAGTCCGAAACCTTCCGGGTCGATCACCCACGCTTCGGTATCAGGCACATCGGGATCAGCCATGACAGTCATGCCTTTGCCGTTGATATCATTGATTATCACGGCAACATAGGCTCCGCGGCGGTCATCTGAACGCAGTATCTGCAGATTATTGCGGTATTCGTTGGAAATGATCCGGGCCTGACCGGGAGAACAGAGTATCTGAGTTGGTTCAGCACCTGCTCCAAGTACCGCCTGGGCACCGTCATTGATGAGAAAACTGTCGATATTGTGTCCTTCGGCATCGATACACATACCGTTTTCTCCGGCGGCAAAACAGTAAAGTCCGCCGGCTTCGCCTTTCACTCCGGCACCCGGTTCCACGCGGCGGCCGAAAAGAGCGACACGGTTGAGATCGCGGGCCAGATCGGCCAGAGCAAAAGCTGTCTGCCGGTTGAGCTGGTTGTCCGCGCTGCCATAAAGGTTCACAGCCAATGCGGAACCGCTCAAAACGATCTCTTTGCGGAAGATCTGAGTGGTATTAAATTCGCTTTTGGAATGGGCATAATGTTCTTCGCCGTCACCGTTGAGCGTACCTTCGGCCATAGGGGTCGAAATGACTTTGAAAATGCCGCCGGAAGCAGGCAGAGTTTCAACCGTCAGATCGGAACCGTTGGCTGAAGCAAGTTCCACGGTGATGTTTGAAGATGCTGCCGCGGTTACTTTGAAAAGAGCTGAAGTACCTTCCAATGCCAGGAGAGTTCCGACCTTTACCTTGGCGGCATCGGCGGCTGCGACATCAAGCACGCCTCCGCTTATGGAAGACGCATTGAGCGAGCGTCCCTCCATCTGATCTTCAAGCCATTCATGCTTGCGCATACGGGCATCGGGAACACTTTTGAAATTGGAAATAAATCTGGGTTCATCTCTGATAACCGTAGAAAGAATATCGGAAAGATCCCGTTTGCGGTTGGAAAAACTGTAACTGTACAACATGATTATTTTTACCTTTTATTTGTGATTTGATGGTTCCGGGGGGCAAATCATTTTACAGCCGGAGCGGAACCGAGGCTCCGGATGATGCGTCCGATACGGTCGCTGCCGTCGGAATTTTCCGGCAGATGCGGTATGATACTGCCGGTGATACCGCTTCCGGAGCCCGGATTGAGAGCAGTCCTGAAACAATGGGGACTGCGTCTGGCGGCGCGGTCGATAAATTCAGCGGCCGCTCCGGAGTCTTCCAGATCAACCCCCTGCCGTTCTGCCAGAAAATCCAGATATTCCGGATCTTCACAACCGGACTGTTCCGCCAGTTCGCGGATACGATTATGCCGTTCCAACAGACGATGACGCTTCTGCAGGTCATCGCGTTCACTCAAGGCTTCAGCAAGCTGTTTTTTCAGCAGTTCTTCAGCGGTGAGCTTGGCATTTTCCTGCTCATCGAGCTGTGTCCGCAAGCCGTTCAACTCTGTGATGAGCGACTCCGGATCAAGCTCTGCGAGCTGCTGCCGGAGCACATCCGGTATGGAGCCTCCTGTCAGCAAAGCGTTGATTGCATCTTTAAGATTCATTTTCTCCTCTTTTTTCTCCTCTTTTTGATGCGTGTTATAGAAAGGCCGCAATATCGATACTGCGGGCGGACTCCTCATCCCCCCGGTTATGCGGCCGGCAAATTTTTTATGAAACAAATTCATTCATAAGGGAGATCTTTTCTTCCTCAGGCAGCGGAGTGATACCGGAAAGCAGTTCCACCGCGGAAGAATTCACTCTTGCCCGGAATTTTTCTCCGGCATCAAGTGCGGACAACTGCAGTAATGCAGCGATGCTCTTTTCCAGCTCCCTCACTTTGAATTCCCGGTTGTAGACAACCTGTGGAACCGGAATGGAATTGTCAAAATTATGCAGGAATTCCCAGCCTTTTCTTTCGCATTGTTCCAGCATATCCGCTCTGGAGGCCAGAAAACAGTTGGTATTCTGAAAATCCCAGGATTTGGATTCTGCAGTCTGAGCCTCTCTGGAACCGGCCGCGATACTCAAGCCGGTAAGATCAAAAAGTTCCCGTTTCAGAGCTTCATTTTCCTGCCGCAGCAAAGTGCCGGGGACTCCGGAAGGAGTGATATAACGGCTTATGCCTTTTTCTTCCACAGACTCGATCACGGCGGCGGATCTGGCAACAGTAGCGGCAAAAGTACCGCCGCTGCCGTTGTTCTGCGGCCGGACACCTCTGGCGAAACTTTCGGAAACCACCAGCAGGCCGAACATCTGTTTTACCATATTCATCTGAGATTCAGACTCGTTGTTGAGAATGGCTTCAGAAATACGCACAGCATCTTCGAACCAGTGATGTCCGCAGCTGCCGGGCAGAGTTATTCTCAGCAAAGGCAGTTCATCCCCCGGCAGAGAGCCTTCTCCTCCGGCATGGATACCGCTGCTGTCTTTGAGAAAAAGTTTCCATCCACCGCGGGTGAGAAGCTTCAAAGCGGACACCCGTTCTCCGGGACGGCAGGGATCCGGATT
>JAFVRT010000259.1 GCA_017504125.1 Lentisphaeria bacterium | reverse complement strand
CCCGAAGCCGGTTTCTTCGGTGTTGCTCCCGGAACCAGCATGAAGTCCAACCCCAACGCTATGCTTTCCTGCTCCAAGGACACCATCTTCACCAACGTCGCTCTTACCGATGACGGTGATGTGTGGTGGGAAGGCATCGGCTACGATGCTCCCGATCACCTGATCGACTGGAAGGGCAACGACTGGAAACCCGGTCAGGTCGATGCCGACGGCAATCCCGTCAAGGCCGCTCACCCCAACGCCCGTTTCACCGCCCGTGCCTGCAACTGCCCCGCTATCGCTCCTGAATGGGAAGATCCTGCCGGTGTGCCTATCGCCGCATTCCTTTTCGGCGGCCGCCGTCCTTCCACCCTGCCGCTGATCTATCAGGCAAAGGATTGGGAACACGGTGTGTTCATCGGTTCCACCGTCGGCAGCGAAGTTACCGCTGCTGCTCTGGACGTCAAGGCCGGAACTGTCCGCCGCGACCCCTTCGCCATGCTGCCTTTCTGCGGCTACCACATGGCTGATTACTTCGCCCACTGGCTGAAGATCGGCGAAAAGGGTGCTGCCAAAGGCAACCTGCCCAAGATCTTCTGCGTCAACTGGTTCCGCAAGAACGCCGAAGGCAAGTTTATGTGGCCCGGATTCGGCGATAACAGCCGTCCTCTCGCCTGGGTCTTCGGCCGCTGCGCCGGAACCGCCGAAGGTGTTGATACCGCCATCGGAACTCTGCCCACCGCTGCCGGTATCGACCGTACCGGTATCGAAGACGAAGTTACCGCTGAAGATCTCGAACAGCTCCTTGCTGTCGATGTCGAAGGCTGGAAGAATGAACTGGCTATGATCAAAGAACACTATGCCAAGTTCGGCGACAAGCTCCCCGCCGCTCTCGTCAAGCAGCTGGAAGCTCTGGAAGCCCGTCTCGGCTGATAAAGCGTTCTGAAAATAAGACGGCAGGTGGGAGTTTGTTTACGATTCCCCGCCTGCCGTTTTTTTGTGTATTTGAAAAAAATTGTTTCTGCGGAGTAAAATTATGAGAGCCGGCGAAAAGATAGCTTGTCCCCGTTGCGGAGAACGCAGCGTGGTGAAGGAAAAGAAGATATTCGATGACGACTTTGCTCTGAAAGAAGTGAAATATTACTGTGCTTTGTGCGGAGCGGAAGTACAGGAGAAAACTTCTGACCATCAGAAGAATACTGCGGCAGAACAGGCTTCAAAACGCCTTTCTGAATTGCTGGGAGGAGAAACTGTTGCCAAAGTTCGTCTGAAGCCTGAAGCAGATGACGGACACTTTTGTCTGCATTGCAAAAATTATGTAAAACATCCCTTCGCAAGCCGCTGCGCTTTGAGTATGCGGGAAATCGAAGCAACTGATTCCTGTACTGAATTTGAAACTCCATGATCATTTGTAAATAATACTGCAGAGTTTTCTGTCGCAAATACTTGAAATTTATCCTTTCTCTGTGTATATTAAGACGATGCATTTTTGTAACTACAGCGTCCTTGCCGTATCACGGAATCAGGGACCAAATCAAATGGAGTAAAATCATGGCAGAAACACTTTCCCGTTCAAGTTATCTTTCGCGCAATGTCGGAGATTTTCCGGCAGAAATGGAGATCAATGGCCGTCGTTATGTCAAGATCGATGATCTGCGCTACGGAACCAACCCCCACCAGCCTGCTGCCAGTTACCGGGTGGCTGACGAGGATGGAGTGATTTCCGGTATGGAAGTGCTGAAAATGGTAAAAACGGTCTTTCTCAAACCAATCTTGAAGATATTTCCGGGGCTCTCAATATCGTCAAATTTTTTGACCGCCCCGCCTGCGGAGTCATGAAGCATGTGAATCCCTCCGGTGCTGCAGTTGCACTTCCCGGTGAGGATCTCAAAAGTGTGTATATCAAAGGTCGTGATGCTGATGCCCGTGCGGCTTTCGGCAGTGTTATCGCTTTCAATGTAGAGGTCGATGCCGCTACCGCTGAAGAAATCATGTCTACCTTTGTCGAATGTGTGGTCGCTCCTGCATTCACCCCCGAAGCTCTTGCCGTTTTCAATGACGGTGAAAAATTCAAGCTGAATAAGCATGTCCGTATCCTCAAATGCGGTGATGTTTCCAAACTGCCCCGTTTTACCGGTGAAACCTCCGCGATCCATCAGACCTACAAGGTGCTGGCCGACGGAACTGTTATCGTTGCCGCTCCTCTGACTACCGCATTGCGTTCGATTGCCGATTTGAAACCCGCTGAAGGTGAAAATACCCGCTGCGGTCATCAGATTTCTACTGTTGAAGCTACCGAACAACAGAAAATCGATCTGCTGTTTTCCTGGTATGTCAATTTGAGTGTCCGTTCCAACGGCGTGGTCATCGCCCAGAACGGCCAGACTCTTTCAGTCGGTACCGGTGAACAGGATCGTGTCGGGGCCATTGAACAGGCTATTGCCAAGTTCCGTCAGAAGTATACCGGAACCGGAACTCTTGAAGGTGCTGTTATGTCCAGCGACGGCTTCTTCCCCTTTGAGGACGGTGTGGAAACTGCTGCCGCTGCCGGTATCAAAGCGATTATTGCTCCTGCCGGATCTTTGCGTGATGCTGATGTTATCAAGCGTGCCAATGAACTTGGAGTTGCTCTTTTCCATGCTCCGGAACGGATTTTCTCTCACCATTGATCTGAAACTTTGTTAAGGGATTTTTATTATGGACAAAAAACAGGCTCAACAGATGAATGCGGAAATGTCTTCCGCGCTTTTTTCCGAAAGAGAACGCTTTGAAATGCTCTTTGCCGAGCATTGGAAAAAAATCGCAGTAATCGGAATTGCCGTCGCCCTGGTGGTCGCTTTAGCTTTTGCATCATGGAGCTTCGTGAAGCAGAAGGCGATAAAGGCAACTTATGAGTTTGCTGATGCCGTGGATGCTCCGGCTCTGGAAAAAGTTCTGGCTGCCAACGGCTCAAAGATCGGGGCTGTTGCCGCCAGACAGCGTTTGGTGCAGATCTATATCGACAGCAAAAAATATGATGATGCTGTCAAGCATTTGAAACTCATCATTTCCGATCCCAATGCAGACGATGCTGTTCGCGGCCGGGCCACTCTGGATCAGGCTCTGGTGCTGGAACTCAATGGCAAGATCAAAGATGCCGCAGCTGTTTTTGCGAAAGTTGCCTCAGATGTCAATTACAAGACTGCTCTCAGACTCGAAGCTGCTGCCGCCGCCGGAAGACTTATGGCTTCATACGATGCCAAAGGTGCTGCCGCTGTTTTGGATCGGGGAAGCAAACTTGCTCCTGATTCACAGTTGGCGGCATATCATCTCGGTACTGTGAAATCTCTGCAGCTGGCGTTGGCCAACGGCGAACTGAGTGTGAAACCCGCAGCCAAAGCCGTGAAACCCGCAGCCAAAGCCGTGAAACCCGCAGCCAAAGCCGCAAAGCCCGGCAAGAAAAAATAATAAAATATTCTGATATTTCAAGGGGGCAGGGGAAATATTTCCGATCTGCCCCTGTCGATTTTTTACAATCAGAAGTTTTGCAAAACATGGATATTCCTCCTCCCAGTAAAAAAGAAACTGCATTGCTCCGTTCCCTCGCTACCCGGCAGGGAAGACGGAAAAGTACCTGCTGCCGTTGTGAAGGTTTGAGAGCTGTAAGGGAACTTCTTGAGTTTTTTCCGGAACGGGTGCATTTTTGTGTCGGGACTGAACGGGGACTTGCCGGTATAAATTTTGACAGCAGAAAACTCAGACTGCTGCCGGAACATCTTTTTGGCGAGATTTCCGGAACAGTTTCTCCGCAGGGTGTCATCGCAGTTGCTGAAGTTCCTGAATGTACAGCAAATGTAGAAGGAAATTTTATTTTTGCGTTGGATTGTATAGGTGATCCGGGGAATTTCGGGACCATTGCCCGCAGTTGCCGTGCCGCAGGGGTGAAGGAACTCTGGTATTCTGCCGGAACTGTCGATCCGTGGAGCGATAAGGCGGTACGCTCAGGCATGGGGGCTCAGTTCGGATTGAATCTGCGCCAGTTTCCCACGCTCGATGAGTTGCTCGCTCACGCTTCAAGGTGCGGATACGGTAAGTTTTTTTATGCAGATCCCCACGGCGGCGAAAGCTGTTTTGAAGCTCCGGCTCTTTTTGACCGTTCTGTGGTCATAATCGGCGGAGAACCTTCCGGATCTCATGTGGAGCAAGCCCGGAGTATAAATATACCCATGCCGGGAAATTATGAATCGATCAATGCCGCTCAAGCCGCTACGGTTTTACTTTTTGAATATGTCAGGCGGCAAAGCATGAATAAAAAGAGGTGAAAATGGCGGCCGTATATACACAGGGGCCTATCGGGCGCGGAATGATAAAAACTGCATTGGCTATGATCCCGGCGACTCTCGCGCTTTCCGGATACAATCTGGTCGATGCCTATTTCGTCGGTCGGTTGACCGGCAAAACAGCACTCGATGCACCTATGGCAGCCATGGGATTTACCCTGCCGGTAGTCATGCTTATAGGCTGCATGTTCCACGGCCTCGGCATAGGAGTGAGTGCTCCCACCGCCCAGGCCCTGGGGGGCAATAAGCTGGAAAGGGCCGCCAAAGGCAGTTCTTCCGGTGTATTGCTTATTCTGATCATTTCGATCATCACGGCTGTGATCGGAATGAGTTGTGTGAAAAATGTTTTCAGTTCTTTCGGAGCGCATGGCGAAGTGCTGGAACTGGTGATCCAATATATGGACATCTGGTATTTCGGCTGCGCAACAGCTTCCATAGCTATGGCCGGACACGGATTGCTGATCTCGGTGGGTGATAACCGCATAGCCAGTACCTTGATGATGTGCGGTATGCTGATCAATGCTGTATTGGATCCTCTTTTTATCTTCGGATGGGGTTTTTTTCCGGCAATGGGAATAAAAGGTGCGGCTCTTGCAACTATATTTGCTCAGGCTGTGGGTGGATCGATTTCCATGTATGTTCTTTGGAAAAAGCATGACCTTATCCGGTTCCGGAAGATACCGCTTGCTGAGCTCCGGAACTATTGGAGCGTTACTTTGCGTTACGCGCTGCCGGCTTCTCTCGGTATGTTGATGATGCCGATCGGGATGACTGTCATAACCCGTCTTACTGCAAGTTTCGGTACGGCAGCCATGGCCGGTTGTACTGCTGCCGGAAGATTGGAAACGATCGCTTTTGTAGTGCCCATGTCGCTGGGAATGACTCTTACGCCCTTTATTGCCCAGAACTATGGGGCCAGAAAATATGAGCGTATAAAAGAAGGCCTTGTATTTGCGTTCCGATTTGCCTTTGTTTTTCTTTTTGGCAGCGCAGTGATTTTTGCTCTGGCGGCCCGTTTTATAGCTCCTCATTTTTGCAACTCCGCAGAAGCTCAGGATGTTATGGCCAAGTGTATCATGATTTCAGTATGGGGACTTGCCGGTGTTGAAATACACCGTTTTTCCGGATTTTCTTATACAGGCTGCGGACGGCCGACTGCGGCGGCGATGCTCAATGGAATGCGTTTTCTTGTATTCCTCATTCCCTTTTCGCTGATCGCCTACTGGTTCCGTTCTCTGGAAGGCCTTTTCTGGGCCCGTTTGGCGGCGGATGTGCTTTCCGGAGTTGTCGGAGCTTTGCTTGCGCTCAAGACAGTAGATGATCTTATCCGCAGGTCAAAGAAAAATAATTTGCAATAATTGAAAAATGCATTACATTATAATATAAATGTATAGCGGTCATCTGAAAATTTGAAGGTGTATTGTGCGAACTGTATTCCACGATCATATCGGCTGTCCGGGGGAAATATTCACTCTTGAACCCAGAGAAGCTGAGCATATATTCCGGGTGTTCCGGGCCCGTCCCGGGGACCGGGTGCTGGTTATGGATGGTCGCGGCAACAGGGGGGAAGCGGAAGTTGTGGACAAAAAGCAGCTCCGTTTTGTTTCTCAACTTGAAAAAGTTGTGCAGGAGATCGAACTCGATCTCTATTGTGCGATCCCTAAAAAAGCCAAACTTGATTCTCTGCTGCCGCAGCTTCCCGGACTTGGGGTCCGTTCGCTTCATCCGCTGCTGCTGGAACATTCTGTTGCGACGGGAGAAAATCCGGAACGATGGGAACTGCTGCTCCGTGAAGGATGCAAACAGTCCGGTAATCCGAGATTGCCGCAGCTTTATCCTCCGGTTTCTATCGATGATGCTCTTGAGGAGGTACGGAATTCTGGTGCTGCGCTTTATTTCGGATCGGTAACTCCGGCTGATCCGGGGCGGGAAACTCCGGGTGCTTTGCGGGCATGGTTTGTCGGGCCCGAAGGAGGATTCACCGCTGAAGAAGAACGCAAATTGCTGGAGGCAGGCGGGCGTCCGCTGAAACTCGGAAGTTGGATCATGCGCCTTGAAAGTGCTGCAGTCGCCGGACTCGCGGTGCTCAACCGGACAGTTCCGCTGCTGCTCTGCTGTTTTTTGCTGCTGAATTTTGCTGCAGGCTGCAGTGAAAATAAAAATTCCAGCGTGAACAAACATCCGCTGATGCTCCGGGCAGACCGCTGCCGGAAAGAGGGGGAACCGGCTCTGGCTTTGCGTTTTTATAAAAAATTGCTCCATTTGCGTCCGGAATCTCCGGAACTCCGGTTGAAATTGGCGACTCTGTGTGATGAAGTGATGAATGATCCGGTGAGTGCGCTCTATCACTATAATATGTATCTTGCATTGGCTCCTGAGTCGCCAGATGCTCCGGCTGTTGAGGGATACCGGCTTATGGCAAGAGCCAAACTTTTCCGCGAACTGAAAAGGGAATCGCTTCCGAAGCCTGCCGCAGATGTTTATGAAGAACAGCGTCAGCAGCTTGAATCATTGAAAAAAGAAAATGTCCAATTGCGCTATTCTGTAACAGAACTTACCCGTCAGTATGATAATTTGCGAAAGTTATATCTTTCCCGTGTTTCCGCAGCCCAAAGTTCTGCCGGTCAGCGGAAAAGCGTGAAGCAGGAACGGAAAGAAAAAGAATTGCTCTATACAGTCCGTTCAGGCGACACCCTTTCCGGTATCGCTGCCGCCCATCGGATATCTTTGCGGACTCTGCTCCGGGCCAACGGCCTGACTGTATCAAGTGTGCTGCGTTCCGGTCAGGTTCTCAGGATACCATGATCTGTCTGAAATTTGATTTAAATAAGGATTTTTTTGTATGTATCGGAAAATGTTGGGGTTCTTCCTTTGTATGACGGTGCTGCTGGTTGGCGGCTGTTCTTTTCTGGGGCCTGCTCCGGCAGTTGAAGCAGCTGAATATGACCTCGGTATTGAAAAAGTATCTCCGATAATTGGTGTCAAGGTGATCTTTACCGGTTTCAGCAATCTTTCCGGAGCCGGATGTCCTATGCTTTCAAGAGGGGAAAACGGTGTGTTGAAAGAAGATGACACCAATCGTTTTATTCTGCTTCCGGAGCAGCTTATAAGACGGAAAATGACCGAGATGTTCATTGAAAGTAGCGAAAAAGATGCAGTCCGGGTTTCCGGCAGACTCTGGCGGTTTGAGATAGATCACCGTGATTCAATGGCCAGATTCTTTATGGAATATGAGCTCCGGCAGAAAGAAAACAGCTTGATACTCCGTCATAATATCATATTGCCTGCCGGTGGGAATGCTCTGGAACATGCAATAGCATTGGAACGGTGTGTCATAAAATCCGCCAGACAGTTGGCGGGTGAAATAACCGCATTTGAGAAAAATAATCTGCTGAAAGGTAAAAAGAAATGAGAAAAGTGATAAATTTTTTTCTGCTGCTCATGCTTCTGATAACTGCCGGCTGCACGACCTCAAGTTTGAAGTGGAGTCCGGCCGGGGAGGGAGAAACTTCTCTTTCCGGCAAAAAAGCTGTATGGAAATTGAATGCCGTCAATAACGGATTATATCTTTTTTACTATATCCCGTTTTTCTGCGGCAGTCCGACCCGTCCGAACCGCTGGGATTATAAATTTTTCCGCCATTGTACCGGTGAAAAACACGCATTGATGCTGCTGAACAGCAAAAACCGGCAGCTGAAAGCTGATGCCGTGGAAGATGTGAAAATAAAATACAATACCAATGGGTGGATAGGGCTCGGTATATTGTGGAGCCGTTCGTTTTCGGCAAGCGGCATCGCCGTCAAAAGTAAAAAAAATCGTTAAAATTCCTTTAAAATACAAAATAGACTTGCAAAATTGGTAAAGTGATGCTATTTTTATAGGCGGTGTACTGTATTTGCATGGAATCGATGTATTGCAGTGTTTTGAAATTTTTAACATAAAATTAAGGATAAAATCATGGGACGCAAAGTAATTATTGCTGGAAACTGGAAGATGAACAAAGATGCTGCCGCCGGTAAAGAACTGGTGGAAAGCCTCAAACCGCTGGTCGCTGATCTGACCGATGCTGAAGTCGTGGTCTGCCCCCCCTTCACTACTCTGAACGCCGTGGTGGCTGCTGCTGCCGGTTCCAACATCAAAGTCGGTGCTCAGAATGTTCACTGGGCTGAAAGCGGAGCTTTTACCGGTGAAATTTCTGCCGAGATGCTGGTCAGTTCCGGTGTTGAATATGTCATCATCGGCCACAGCGAACGCCGTCAGTATTTCGGCGAAACTGATGCTACCGTCAATGCCCGTATGAAAGAGCTCTCAAGGCCGGACTTAAAGTCATTGTCTGCGTTGGCGAAACTCTGGAAGAACGCGAAGGCGATAAGACTGCTGATGTTATCGGCCGTCAGATCCGTGAAGGTCTGGCAGATCTCAGTGCTGCTGATATGGCCAATGTGATCGTGGCATATGAGCCGGTCTGGGCTATCGGTACCGGCAAGACTGCAACTCCTGAAATGGCTGAAGAAACCCACAAATTCATCCGCGACACAGTCTGTGCTGTTTTTGGCGGTGATGTGGCTGATGCTCTGCGCATCCAGTACGGCGGCAGCATGAAGCCCGAAAATGCCCGCGAACTGGTGGCTCAGGCAGATATCGACGGCGGACTTATCGGCGGAGCTGCTCTTAAAGCAGACAGCTTTGCCAAATTGATCTCTGAAGCTATCGGCCGTTAATTTTTCGGCGATCTTATTAAGGAATTTTCTGATCTATGGCTGGACTTACAGTTTTTCTCTATGTGCTGGTCGTGCTGGCTTCGATTCTGCTGATAGGTCTTATCCTCATTCAGCCGGCTAAATCCGGTGGGATGGGGGCGGCTTTCGGCGGGATAGGTGAGTCTGTTTTCGGCGGCAAGGCCGGAAGTCATCTGACTAAAGCCACCGTTTATTTGACGGCGATATTCTTTATCATCGCACTTGCGTTGGCCGCTCTTATCGGACACGGAGTCCGTATCAATGGGGCCGCAGATACGGCAGTTGACAGTTTTTTGGAGTCCGAAAAACCTGCTGCCTAGCCTGCTGCCAAGGCTGCTGCCAAGGCTGAAGCCACCAAGATTCCGTCCGGAAAATAACGAAAAAGGGAGTGTTTAAGATGACCAGAACTGTGAAAAATGTGATCGCATTGTTGATTGGTGTCTGTTGCTTGTCTGGAGTTTCAGGAGCTTCAGAACGCATGCGTCCCATGTTTTCTCCGGTTGTGGTGAATATGAAACTTATCAACGCTCCCAGAGTCAAAGCCGGTGCAGCCAATTCAGGAAGCCATGGCAGATTGAATTTAGTCAATAAACGCTGGTGTGTGATCGAAATCGATTATACACCGCGTTATGATTATGAAAAAAACTCCGGCAAACGGTCCAAGGATAACGGTTATTGGCTTGAAGATGTCGTCTGCGGTATTCAGGTGGTAGTCAAGGATTCACTTGGAAGCTCATCGTATCAGCCTATGGGGGCTGCTTTATTTTCAACAAAAACCGAATTCTGGTCAATTGCCCTTGACGGTAAGATCCACCGTCAGTACATGTACATAGCTCCGCAGCTTATTGAGCGCGGTATGCCGGCCCGTCGCGGAGACGGTCGTGGAGTGAAGGTCGCGGTTCCTTCTGATTTTGTGATTTGCGTTACATTTTTTCATAAAAAATGGGGAGTACTCGGACAAGGATTTTATGGGTTGAAAAGTCGTACGCAGGGAGCTGAGTTCAGAAAACTGCTGAAAACTGTTCCGTCGAATTCCACCTTTCATGGATCCATCCTTTCCAGGGCGAATTCCCCGTGGAATGTGAATGATATTGATTCGTACGATCTTGAAAAGCCGGCCTTTATTCCGGCTCCGCTGAACGATGCCGCGATTGAAAAGGCGGCTATTGAGGCCCAGGAAGCTGAGAAAGCAGCCGTTGAGGCAGCAAATAAGCGCAGCAGCAAGAAAAGCAAGAGAACGAGAAAATAATTTTTAACAAATCGGAACTTGACAATGCAGAGTGAGAATACGATCCTGGCGATAGATATCGGCAGCAGCAATCTTAAAATTGCAGAGTTCGTTTGCGCCCCCGGCGCGTTGCGGATGACCAAATTTGACTTCCGTAAACTTGATATTGATCCAAGTGGCGGCGAAGATGCTGAAGTTATTGCTTTTATCCGTACCTACAATGATATGATAGTGGAAAATAATTTTTCTGCCAAAGAGGTACGGCTCACATTGTCTGCAAAGTTGTCGTTCCAGCGTTTGAGCAAACTGCCGCCGATACCCGGCAGCAGGGCAGCGATCGACAAGATCGTTGAGTACGAAGCCCGTCAGACAGTGCCTTATGCCATCAATGATGTTGAGTGGGGGTATCAGCTGATCCATCATCAATGGGAGGAAAAACGGGTGGAAACCCAGGAAGACGGCACTTTGAGTGAGGTCGTCGAACCCAGAGAAGAATATGAAGCCATGTTTGTTGCGGTCAAAACTGACCGTATTACGGCTTATACCGATGTTATTGAAGACTCCGGCAAACGGGTGGTTTCGGTTGAAATAGCACCGATCGCCATGTTCAATGCTGCCCTCGGCGTGCAGGTAAAAGCTGGGGAATGTACATTGCTGCTCAATATCGGCAGCAGCAGTTCCAGTTTGATGATTGCCGATTCCAACCGGGCGTTTATCCGTAACATACCTATTGCCGGAGATACCGTCACAAATCAGATCGCCAAGGAATTCAACATTTCTTTCAACGAAGCTGAGCAGATGAAACTGCGTTACGGTTTTGTTGCCCTCGGCGGTGCTTATGAAGAACCTGATTCCGAGCTCGCCGCGACGATTTCCAAGATCGCCCGGAATGTCATGACCCGTCTGCATGGTGAAGTGAGCCGTTCGATCAATGTCTGGCGTGCCCAGCATGGCGGGGCTCAGCCGGTCAGCGTATTGCTTTCCGGAGGAAGTTCCAGTATGCTTTATATGAGTGAGTTTTTTCAGGAAAAACTCCGTGTCCCGGTTACTTATCTCAATACATTCAGTGCGATTTCCATCGCCGATACTGTCAACAAGGAACGCTTGCAGGAGTTTGCTCCCATGTGTCAGGAGCTTATCGGTGCTGCGCTTCACAGCGTAACCAATTGTCCCATCAATATTTCGTTGTTGCCTCATTCCATCCGCAATCAGTATGAACTCAATCACCGGAAACCTTATTTTTATGCTTCTGCCGGTGTGCTGCTTGGGTGTCTGCTGCTTTTCGGTTTCGGTGTTGACCAGCTGCTTCGCGGTCAGGAACGCCGCGTTGCCCGCGTAAAGGCCAGAGTTCAGGAAACTACCCAGCGAAGCGATAAAGTTCTTGCGCTCCATAAAAAACTTGTTGAGGCCCAATCTAAGATGAATGAAGTTGTCGGAATGTTTACTGCGCGTACGAGGTATGCAACAGTTCTTAACGAATTGCAGCAGTTGATTCCGGATCAAATGTGGTTGACTGAAATAGTGCCTTCTGATATTCTGCCGCCGGAACAGGGGCGCGGCAGCGTGCAGAATGACGAGCAGATGCAGCAAAGCAGTACTGTCTATGATGCCCGGAAAGATGTATTGCGGGATCAGAGGGAAATAAAGTTTCTGATCCTTAAGGGATACGCGATTTCTGTGGAGAACACAAACACTCCCGACCGCAATAAATTCAAGGAGCGCGACTGGTTGCGTGAATTCCTGCAGAATCTCGCGAAATCAAAGTCATTTTACGGCAACGAGAATGATAAAGTCAAACTTATTGAGGTTCGGAATACCGGTAACTTGAGTGGGTTCAAGATAGCTCTCGAACTTAAAGAACCGCTCAAAAAATAAACAGGGAAAAAAGAAAAGTGAATCGTTTTACCCGTAACAACTTGTTTCTGATAATCGTCATCGTTTGCTCGTGTATCGCAGCAGCGGTGTTGCTGGTATTTTCGCTCATCCGTTATTTTGCCATGAGTCAGTGTATTTCCCAGATCGAAAAACTTCGTCAGGAAATCATTGCCCTGGGCAAAAGAAAACCCGCTCCGGTGGATGAGAACCGTGAACCCATTATGAACAATACCAAACTTTACGCGAATGTTGACGAGCAGCTGCTGGTCTATTTTAAGCCGCACATGCATAAAGTCGCAAAAATATTTGTCGGGAAACTTCAGGAATCCAATCCGCAAAAAGATTCCGACGGCAGGATTGTGCCCCTTACTCCTGAAAAATTTGTCAATGACTACAATGAGATGTGGAACAGATCCCAGCACTTTGCAAACCGTAATTTCAATTACCGGGAGTTCAGGGAACACAGATTCAAAAACTGGAGTCAGGCCATCAGAGAGGTGATGCCCGAAGCCCAGAAATATACTTCTGAACCGCTTGATCCGGACAGTACTGCCGAAGTGCTGCTGGCAGCTCTCGGAATTCCCCGGACTTTGATGGAACAGCCTGAGAATATGGTTAAGTATATGAATAACTATCAGGCAGCATTGATCAAACTTATGACTAATGTGAAATTCAATGCTGTTACCGATCGGATCGATTGGTTCGGGTTCGCTCCTGATCCGAAACCGGCGAATTTGATGACTCAGTTCCCGAATCCCAGAGAACAGTATCCGATGATCACGACGGTATGGGATATTTACGGCGATGTTGTTACCAGAATGGTAAAGTGCTCAAAAATAATAAAAAAGAGCAATGGAACCGAGATCCCGTGGACCAAGGAAATAGAAGGAGAACTGAAAGAAAAAGGCGAGAAGTTCACCACTTACGACGATTCAGTCGAAACTTTTTTCGGGCTTGGACTTCGCGGCATTCCGGATCGCAGCGTTTCCAACAGCAATACTCCCGCTGCCGAAGCAATGAACCAGGC
Organism: Lentisphaeria bacterium; assembly: GCA_017504125.1. Taxonomy (GTDB): domain Bacteria; phylum Verrucomicrobiota; class Lentisphaeria; order Victivallales; family Victivallaceae; genus UBA1784. Next base: position 11,806 of record JAFVRT010000259.1, on the reverse strand, counting down.
TATGGGCGGTGATGATAGCGGCAGATTCAAAATTTATCGTTTGCGTTTGCAGATCGGCGGCAGCATTGCCGGGGTCCGTACTATGATAAAGGCTTTGGATGAAGCTTATAAGGATCATCGTTTCTACATTGTCCGTTCTGTGGCTCTCTTTGCCGAGCGCGATGATGCCGAGGAAATTTTTAAACTGCAGGCTGAAGAACTTGGGGGCGGTGAGAAGAAGACTGACAATAATACTCCTGAGCAGAATGTCGGACGCGGCAGAGGACGCGGACGCGGCAGAGGTGCTGTTCCGGCTGCCGAAAAACCTGTGGCTCCTGTCCCCGCGAAAACGAGTCTGGCGCAACAGAAGGCAGAGGAGGCCCGTGCAAAAGAAGCAAACAGTAAGTTGAAGTACTATGAACGCATAGGGTATGGAAATGTACTGATCGGTGATAGCGAAGTCTGTCGTGCGGTTATTGATTTTGATTATGTGGTATTGAAATAAAGGTCAAGGAGTCGTTATTTTGGATTTTTTCAAACGTCATTATGAGAAGTTGCTCCTGCTGTTTATGCTGGTGCTCTTCATCTCTATCATGATCTATGTTATGAGTGTGGCCGAAAAAGCGCGGAGCATTTCGGATGACCAGCTGCGTATCCCCACATTTAAAGCCGATTATGTGCAGGAAAACGCCGGGGACAGCAAGTTCAATTACAATATGATAACCACGATCAACAAGAGTAACTGGGATAAGTCTGTTCAGCGTCAGCGTTTTGACAAAGCTGGCAATGTTGAAGGAACTTACAGTGATCTGGTCATTGCGTTCCGTATTTCAACATGCCCCCATTGTTCAAAATTGGTTCCCCGTTATTATTTCAGCGACAAAAAGTGTCCTGCCTGCGCAATGGAACTTAAAACCCCGCCGCCGAAACCGAAAGAAAGACGGTATATGCCGTCAGAAAATGATACCGATGGTGATGGTATGCCCAACTCATACGAAACAGCCAAAGGCTTCGATCCTTCTTCCAGAGATGACCAGCGTACCGATTTTGATAATGACGGTTTTTCCAACTTGTATGAATATGAAAACAACACCGATCCCAAAAATCCGGCCGACCGTCCGCCGCTCTGGTATCGTCTGAAATATATTTCCATGCAGTCGGTTGATCTGCCGATCCGTCTTATGGCTGTGAATACAATGGATATGAAGGATAAATCCATGTGGAACATCCAGCTGAATAAGCATCGGGTGAATCGCCGTACGGGAAGAACTATCCTTGATCCCAAAACACGGAAACCCCGTGAGGAAACTATCAATCAGCGGCTTGGAGATACTATCGCGATAGAAAATGTTGATTACAAGATCACCGAAGTGGATTACAAACAGAAAGTGATTGCCAAAGATAAAACTCTTGAGGAGTCTACAATAAAAGTTGTTCAGGTCGTACAACCTGATGCCAATGGGAAAACTCCGGTTCCTGATGTGCTTGTTATGCAGGTCAATAAAGTAGTGAAATCCAATGACAAGCGTTTGATCCTCGAAGATGTCGGTACTGAAAATAACCGTGTCAGATATGTGTTGCGCCTTAAAGATGTATTGATTCTCGGTAATCGCAGTACCAAACGGGAAAGTTACCGTCTTGAGTCGGTGAATGAAAGGGGCAAGACCGCTGTTTTGCACAGAGTCGGAGCCGATATAGCAGATCCCAGTAAGGATTGTAACGGCAAAAAAATCATTGTTACTGCAGAGAGTGAAATACCTGAAGATATTCAGGTACAGGCGGCCAAGGTTACCCGCGGGGTGGAGCTTGGTGCAGAATTGCGTTGAGAGTGTTGATGTTTGCTGAGTAAAGTTAATATAAAGGAAGTTATGATGCGTGGTTTTTCTGGAATATCAGGAAGTCGCTGTTTGGCGGTTACGGCATTGCTGCTGTGTTGCATGACTGCCGGATATGCGGCGGAAAAAAACAATGCCGGCCAACAGAAACAAAGTGTCCGGCGGGGAAGTTTGATCGGAGATATCAAGCCTGTCAGTTCCGATTTGGATATTGATGTGGAATCAAAGTATAAGCGCGATATCAAGAAACGCTACGCCCAGCAGGACTTGAAAATGGCTGAGGCTGTGAAAATCGTCGAAAGCGGTAAATTTTCCGAAGGCGTGAAAAAGGCCGAAGCGATCAGGGATGAGTTGAAGTTTGAATCAGAATATGTAAAGAGCGCGGTCGTCAAGGCGAGATTGGCAGAAGCCGAATCTTTGGTGGCCCGGCTGCGTTATCTCTGGGGCAAGAGTAAGCTCCGTGAGGCTGATGATGCATTTGGTGAACGCAGACTTCCGGATGCTATTGCTTTGGCAGCTGAAGCTGCATTGATATCTTCTGCCCTCACCAAAGAGGCTGATGATATGCGTAAACGCTGTTTCGATATGCAGAAGATGACCAATTTCCAGAATGCAACAGCATTGTCCATTGCCAATCCCAATTTGGCAAATCAGCGAAAAGAGGTGAAAAATCTGCTTGCAGAAGCCCGTGTATTGTTTGAAAACAAACGCTATGTTCAGGCGATGAATAAAATTGAACAGGTTTATTTGCGTGATCCCTTCAATTTGGATGCTATTTCATTGGCTGGCAAGATCTACCGGGTTTACTTTACAGAAGGATATTACCGGCACCGGGCCGATTTTGAATTGGTTGCAGCTTACGCCAACTGGCAGTGGGCCGAACCGGTTTTTGAAGCTCCCGTCAAACAGGAACGCACCAGAACTGAAATCAAAGATGTCAGTATGCAGGATACCTACAACAAGCTCAACCGCATCATATTTCCGCGATTTGAATTCGATCGTGCCGATGTCGGTGCTGTCATCAAATTTTTGCGTACAAGAAACCGGGAGTTTGATCCCGAAAAAGAGGGTGTCGATATCCAGGATGCTTCCAATCAGGAAGATATTGAAAAATTGGGCAAAGTTACACTCCGGCTCAGCGATATCCCTCTCGGCGAAGTTTTGCGTTACATAAGTATTATGACCGGACTTAAATACCGTGTCGAACCCGATGGTATCCGTATCGGAACTTCCCTTGATACTATGTATGAACGCACTTATGAGATCAGCAACTATGTAAATACCATGGTGTTTTCCAGTTCATCTGCCGAAGGTGACGGCGGTCAGGGCGGCGGCAGTCAGGGCAGCAGCGTCTTCAAAAAAGGAGATTCCGCAGATACAAAACTGGAAAAGGACAAATCAAGTGATGAAGAATTGAAGCTTTCTGAGATCACAGAGATCAAAGTTACCAGCGAAATGTTCAAGAAATATCTCGAAAAACACGGAATCAAGTTCGGCCCCGGAAGTTCTGTGGCCTATCTTGAGAGTTCCCGCGAACTCGTGGTCAAGAATACACTTCAGAACCTGAATGCCATTTCTTCTCTGATCCGTGAACAGAACGCCATTGAAGCTCCGTTGGTAATGATCGAGATCAAAAGTATCGAAATCAGCGACACTGATATGGAGGAACTTGGTTTTGACTGGTCGCTCGGCGAAAATAACCTCAACAAGAATATGGACAACACCGGACAGTTGCTGTCACCGGGAGTAAAAGGATGGATGTTTGGGTCCGGAAGCAATACCCGTATCAGTGACAAAGGAGAACGCGGTTCGATGATGCCGATCCGTACCGGGCTTGCCGGAACTGAATCCAGTACCGCTCTTATCAATAATTTGAACATATTCCCGATGCTTTTCGGCAGCCATAGTCCCTTCGGATCTGATGTGCCGATCAATATTTCTCTGACTGTCAATGCCATCAGTCAGAATACCAGAACTGAACTTATTTCAGCTCCCAAGATCATTGCGTTGAGCGATTATCCAGCTATGGCAAAATTGACCAAGACATATTATTTCCCCAGCGACTGGAGCGATTTGGAAATTGAAACTGATACCGGTGATAATAATACGACATTTACCATTACCCGTCCCAATCCGGAGTTTGACGATGAACAGGAATTGGGGATAATCTTCAGAGTTACTCCTACTGTTACCGAAGCAGATACCATCTCTCTCAACCTTGATATGCAGGTAATGGGAGAAAACGGCCGTGATACCTATTACTTCTCTTTGAATGGTATTGTCGGCGATCGTGTTATCAATGAAACATTCTCGGTTTGGAAACCTATCATCACAGAGCGTTCCATCAAAACTATCATAGATGTGTATGATGGACAAACGGTTGTTGTAGCCGGATCGACTGATAACCGTGTTTCCACAAGAACTGACAAGATACCGTTCCTCGGTGAATTGCCCTTTATCGGAAGATTTTTCCAATCTCAGGCAGAACAGGCGGAACGGAGAAATATGTTGCTTTTTGTTACCGCCCGGCTTCTTGGAACCGATGGTTCTCCTGTTAATGCAGTCAAGAATGTCGGCGTGCCGGATTTCAACCGTTAATATTGTCAATACCGGAGATATTGAATTATGAATACCAGACAGACTCTGATGGCAGCGACCTTGATTTCTGCCGGAATGCTTTCGGGTGCGGGGGGGCTCACCCCGGAGGCCGCAAGCATGATCCGCAAAACCGATTTGGGCCGGCAGGAAATCGTGCATCGCGGAGATACGCTTGTGCGTGAAGGGCATAAACTTTTTGAGAAAAAAGATTATTTCGGAGCCAGGGACAAGTATATCGAAGCAGTAAAACTTTTCCGTCGTTTCCCTTCAAGATTTTTCCAGGAAAAGGTGGAATTTTGTCAAAAGGAAATAGCTGCATGTTATTTTGCAAAGGCCAATGAGGCTGCACGCCATGCTGATAAAATGGCTCTGGCCAGTGATTTTGATGAAGCTATCAAGATCTGTAAAGAGGCGATCAAATATTGCCCTGAACAGGCCGATGAATTGGAAAAACGCATCGTTTTGTACGAAAAACGCCGGGATATCGTTACCGAACGCAGTGCCTTTACCGCCGGGCGTCTGATTCCGAACAAAGATGCTCAGGACTATCAGATCCAGGTGCTGCTTGAACAGGCACGCCGTTTGACATTGATGAAAGATTATTCAACAGCTCTTGTAAAATACAATGAGGTGCTGCTTATAGATCCATTCAATGCTGATGCGACTCAGGGAAAACGGGTTATTGCACACCGTATTTCCGTGACCGCCGACAACCGTTACGTCAATACTCACCGTAAGGTAATGGCCGAGGTCGAATGGAAATATGCGATCCCGATAATCCCTGAGGTTTCCGGTGAAGCTGCCAATGTTGTTGAAACAAATCAGCCCAAACCCAAAAATACCGAATTAAAAATGTCTCCGCTGCGGGTGAAACTTGATGAGATCATTATTCCTGCTCACAGTTATATGGATACATCTATCTCCGCTGTTATCAAAAATCTTCAGGATCTCAGCCGTGCCAATGACTTGAAGTCAAAGCGCGGGGTAAATATCGTTTATATTCCGGATGCGCGCAATATCGATGAAACTCCGGAGGAGAAAAAAGCCAGAGAAGATGCTGAGGCCAAGCGCAAGGAAGCGAAAAAGAATCAGCAGAAAAACTCTAAAAAGAATGCAAATGATGGTGATGAAGAAGAAGCAAGCGAAGAAAGTGAAGACGATGCCGATGTCAATGACAAAAGAATAACACTTGAAGGAGGAAAACGCTCTCTTTTCGGGGTCCTTTCTTCACTTTGTGAGGTCGGTGAACTCAATATGCAGGTCGAAGATTTTGCAGTCATCATCACTCCCAAAAATGTTACTTTGAGCAATATGGAACTGATGACATTCCCCGTCACTATTCCGCAGAATCTGGCTTCCATGCGACCGGATGAAATTTCCAAAGAAATCAAGATGACATTGGAAACCAAATCCGGAAACCGCAATATATTTCCTTCCGGATCTTCCATTTATTATAATCCCTACACCAAACGGGTGAGTATCACCAACACAGTTGAAAATCTGCGTGTCCTTCAGGGGGTCATTGAACAGGTCTTCCGCCCCAAGACCGGTACTATGGTGCAGATCATGATAAAGCTCATCGATATCAATCAGGAGGATCTTGATGAACTTGCTTTCAACTGGCAGCTGGCTGTAAATTCCAATCAGTCCCGTGTTGTCAACCAGAGAAATGAAGTAATAAGGATCCCGACCGGAGACAAAGATGAAAACGGCAATCCCAAGTACACTACTGTAACTCGGCCCCGCTACGATCTTTCACGCAAGATGGTGACAGAACTCAATAATCCGCTGCTGCGTTATTATACTTCTGCAGGAGATGCCAATGTCGGTAATGTGGATGACAGTCTTTTGAGCTGGGTCTGGGAGAATGAAAAAGGTACTCGTCTGGTCGCCAGTATGTTTGCTCTCAATCAGGCCGATAGTGCTGATGTGCTTATGTCACCCAGAGTTACCGTTAAAGCAAACCATGTGGCTACGGTAAAAATGGTCGAGCACCGTTATTTCCCGGAGCCCGTGTGGAACACCATCGATGTGCCGGAACAGGATGATGCCACGTTCCGTGCTACCGCTCAGCCTTCATTGGAAGAAGAGGAGGAGTTGGGTATCAACTTTACCATCCGTCCGGAAGTGACTGATGCCGGTGATCTTATTACTGCCGAAGTCCATGTGCCTTTCAAGACTTTGGCCGGCTGGATGGAATACGATACCCGTAAAATTGACAAAGACGGTAATGTCGAAGATGGTGACTATTACCGTATGCCGATCTTCAACACTCCTGAGATCAAGACCCGCGTAACAGTACGCGATGGCGAAACCGTGATCGTCGGAGGTATTGTTTCCGATCAAACCAGCACGATCAACGATAAGATTCCGATCTTGGGGGACATTCCGTTCATCGGCAGATTTTTCCAGTCCAAGGGATCTAAATCCGTCAAGCGTAATCTGCTGGTGTTCATGACCTGCCGTCTGGTCAAACCTGATGGTTCTCCGGTGAATCCGGAACCCAGACAGCTGCGTGACGGTACTTACAGCAAGGGATTGCCCCGTTTCGGCAGTACACTTTGATCTTTTTCAATTTGAGCAGACAGTATGATTTTTCGTACTGTCTGTTTTTTTGGGTGATAATTTTACAGGAGCAAGCTGTATGCTGTTGACGAAACCGATTTTTTCTGCCGGATTTTTACTTGAACATGAGCTGGGAGTGGAAGCTCATATCGGAAGACCGCTGCCGGATGAGTTGATCCCGCTTGTTCGAGGCGTGCATCTGCCTTACTCCGGATTGAATCTTGCCGCTATCGATTTGGAACGGAGAAACTTTTCTCTGGCGGCCGTAAAAAAAGCCCTGACCGAAGGTGCAGAGTTTCCTGTGGATCGTATGGTCATACATACTATCGGCATAGAATCAGAAAACGGTATCCGGGTCGGAGATTATGAGTTACTGATAAAATCATTCCGTGAGCTTGCTGAGTTTGCAGAAAGATTCAGGATCATTCTGTGTATCGAAAATCAGGTGTTGCGTCAGAATACCAGGCGTTTCGGGGACAATGCTCCGGAGTGGCTGGCTCTTCCTGAGGATATCGGTCGGGAAAATGTCATGCTTACTCTTGACTCCAGTCATGCAAGTTCCAGTGCGGCAATTTATGACGATCATGAGGAACGGATCAGGAAACTGAATGAATTTCTTATCAGGCCTGAGTTGATAGGCCGGGTCCACTGGTCAGATGCGCGATTGAAAAATCAGGAAGCATTGTATAATGATATGCATATGGTTCCGGGATCAGGAGATCTGCCATTGGAGTTTCACCGGGCAATAAGCAGATTGAATGCAGTAAAATTACTGGAACAGAAATGTACTGAAGCTGAAATGATTGAAGGCGTGAAGTTTATAAGATCTCTGCAATAATTGGAACATTCTGAATGTTCGATGCTGCCATGAAAAAAATCCATTTTTTTTTCGAAAAACACTTGAAAATCCGGCTTTGTGATATTATTTTATAATTGTAGTTATTTCAATTCAAGGATGATAACAAAAAGGAGCCCCGGACATGAAAGTTGATGAAGCAGAATTGATCCTTCAGCTGCGGGCAAAAGGGATCTCGCCCTCGCCTCAGCGTTTGGCGGTTTACGGATTTCTGAAAGCCAACCCCATACATCCCACCGCAGATGTGATAATGAAGGAGCTGAAACCGTTGCTCCCCACTCTTTCTCTGACTACTGTGTACAATACATTAAAACTTTTTGTGTCCAAAGACCTGGTTCATGAGGTAATAATTGAGGATGGTGAGCTGCGTTTTGATGCTGATTTGTGCGATCATGCCCATTTTAAATGTACCGGGTGCGACAAAGTTTTTGATCTTTTTCCACAAAAGGGTAAACCGGTCATGGAAAAATTACCGGAGCTGCCGCAGGGATTTACCGTTACCGGAGTTCATGTGTGTTTGCGGGGCAAATGCAGTGAATGCGGCAATTGATCTCAATTATCACTTGGAGCTTTTACCGGAACTGAGAGTGGCTTTGATCCACTCCAATTCTGCCGCTGAAAGATCGTAAAGGATCGCGCTTTCCTGATCAAGCTGACATCGCAGTGCCGGATTTTTTGCACAGGCTGCTGCAAAATGGTCAAAGCGGCTGCTGCGGCGTAATGGAATGGTGTTGAGTATGTCGATATCGATCTGAGCAAAATTGCGGTTGCGTTCTCCGGAAAGATAGCGGTATATGAAGTTCAAGACCGCTGAATTCAGTAAAGCGGTTCCGGATTCCAAAGGGAAATCATTTTTCCGGACTCCCACATGGCAGTTGTTCAAAGCGTACAGTTCCTCATATACGGAGGCTGCGACAAGAGAACTGCCCGTCTGCCGCAAGAATATTTTCGGCGCGGCGAATCTTTCAGGTTTCAGGCCGCTCTTTATCTTTTCCGGAGTCAGGTCTATAAATGCTCCCTGACGGCATATTTCAAAAGGAAGTATTTCTCTGCCATAGATGATGCCTGGTTTTGATGTGGGGGAGGGCGCGATTGAAATCAGGGAAGATTTGCCATTTCTGGCAATAATGCCGCTGGCAAAATCAAAATACTCGACCAAAGGAGTTGAGCCGGCAATGATTTTACGGGCAAGTGCATATTCAAAGGGCGAAAAAGCCAGTTGAAAACGGCATCTGGGTTCTTGAAGAAATGTTTTCTGATCTATGGCAAAGTAATTCTGCGATGATGTGCAAGTTGATTCCTGCCGGAAAAGTCCGCATTGTACCGGCGATGATGACAATGCGCCGGTGTGGAGTATCACACAGTTGCCGGTGGCGGCATCGAAGGAAGGTTTTTCCACCAGCCAGAGAGAGCTTATCTGGAAATTTTCAGTAATAAATCTGCGGAGTTTGGAAAAATATCTGCCGCACAGCAGGGAGTCCGGAACGATAAGGCAGCACTCTTTCCCAATACGCAGGGCCTGTTCGATGAATAATGCAAAAAGATTCATCTTGTATTCAAAACCGTGAGGAAAGAGTTTTTTCAGGTGCTGCAGTTCCTTTGCCGGAAAATTTTTTCTGTTGCGTATTCCGCTGCAGCGGTAGGGGGGATTGCCTATGATAAGGTCGAATTTTTCTGTTTCCGGAAGGGAAAAATGCAGGGTGTCGGCACACAGAAAATTACTTTCCGGGATATCCGGGACATTTTTTTTTGCAAGCTGCAGAGCCGCAGGATCGATATCGATGCCGTACAAATGTCGGGCTGCCTCAGAGGCTTTTTCCGGAAAATGTTTTTTGAAATAACGGAGAACTCCCGCCAGGAATGCTCCGCCGCCGCAGGAGTAATCACAGATTTTCAAAGGAAACTGTTTACCATGCAATGCATTGGCCACCATAAAGTCAACAATAGAGTCCGGAGTGTAAAACACTCCGCGCTGCTGCCTTTGCTCCCGGTCAGTTCCCGCAGGAAGTTCATAGTGCTTCACAGGATCACCTGCGGCTTAACAAAGCAGCCAATTCTGAAATATCTCCGGCTCCGAGCAGCAGTATCACTCCGGAATCACTTTTTCGCAGTTCCGCAGCCAATTCCTGCCATGAAACTTGCGTGTACTCACTATTGGGCAGACGGGCACTCAGGCAGGCCGAATCCACATCTCCGGTTTCTGTCCATGCCGCAAATACCGGAGTTACTGTTACCTTGTCTGCCAGTTTCAGCACTTGTACGAAGTCTTCAAAAAAACGCTCCAGACGGGCATAGCGGTGAGGTTGGAACACCACATGCAGGTGGGCTGAGGGATAAAGGCGTCTTACCAATTCGATCGAAGCCCGCACTTCGGTCGGGTGATGAGCATAATCTTCAATAACAGTTACATCACTCCAGGAGTTCAGAACTCTCATACGCCGTTCAATGCCTTTGAATCTGCTGACTGCGGCAATTGCATCATCTCTGCTGACTCCCAAGAGTTCTGCGCCCCTGACAGCTAAAGCAGCATTGGCTGCCATGAATCCGTGAAACCCTGCAAATGTATCCGGAAGTTCAGCTTCGTAAAGCGACGGGTGAAAAGAAAAAAATTCTTTCAAGTCAGAAGTTCCGGCGATAAGCAGATGACGGCAGTTTCTGCCGAAGGTACGGAAATTTTCTTCAAGAGCTTCAGCTCCGCCAACGCTCCACTCATGATCTCCGTCGATATTGGGGACGATCCCAAGATACGGAGAAACAAAAACATGAGTTCCGTCAGATTCATCTACTTCGGTAACGAAAATATCCCCGTTACCGGAAATGGCCGATTCTCCTTCATTGCGTGCCGCACCTATCAATGCTCCAGGATCCATATCGCATTGTTCGAGGATCGTGGTCAGCATTGCCGTAATGGGACTTTTTCCGTGAGAACCGGAAATCGCTGTTACCCGTTGATAACGGCGGGAAAACTCTCCTAAAAATTCCCCCCTTCGCAGTTGGGGGATCCCCAATGCTGCGGCTTGTTTCCTTTCGCAGTTATCTTCACTTATCGCCGAGGAGTAAATCACCATGTCGGCATCTTCCGGAACCTGTTCTGCCCGGTGGCCGGTGTAAACTCCGGCTCCAAGAGATTTCAATGCTGCGGATTTGGGGGAGTCCGCCGAATCGGAGCCGCTGACTGCGGCTCCGGATTCCAAAGCCAGTTTTGCCAAAGGAGTCATTCCGGCTCCGCCGATCCCGATGAAATGAAGTTTTTTCATTTGGTGAACTGGGTGTCGTAAAGATGACGGTAGATGCTGTTGGCTGCCATGAGTTCTTCATGATTTCCGGCTTCAGCGATCCTGCCTTTGCTGATGACGAGGATCTTGTCGGCATGACGGATCGTGGCCAACCGGTGGGCGATAGCGAAAACAGTACGGTTTTCCATTGCCTTGTTCAAGGCATCCTGAACCATCCGTTCTGTAACGGTATCAAGAGCACTGGTCGCTTCATCAAGAATAAGTATGGGCGGATTGCGGAGAATTGCTCTGGCGATGATGATACGCTGCTTTTCTCCGCCTGAAAGGCGGCAGCCGTTTTCCCCGCTGTCAGAGTCATATCCCTGAGCATGATTGCCATTGACGATAAATTCGTGGGCATTGGCCAATCTGGCAGCATTTTCTATCTGTTCCTGCGTGGCATCGGGGGTGCCGTAAGAAATATTGTATGCGATAGATTCATTGAATATTACCGGCATCTGGCCTACAACACCTATGAGATTACGCAGAGAAGATATCTTCATATCACGCACATCGATGCCGTCAATAGTAACTTTGCCTGAGGTAACATCGTAGAATCTGGCGATCAGGTTGGCAATAGTACTTTTGCCGGAACCGGTTTCGCCGACAACTGCGACCATTTCACCTTTTTTTATTTCAAAACTCAAATCGGAAAGGACCTGTTGATTTGGTGTATAGGCGAAAGAAACATTATCGAT
>JAFVRT010000258.1 GCA_017504125.1 Lentisphaeria bacterium | reverse complement strand
GCAGGGGGCATTGCAGCTGCGCAAAGTCGGAACCGATATTTTTGTCGTTGATCTTGTCGGATTTGCCGTATTGAAAGAATTCGGGCCATTGATGGTTGCGATCATCGCAACCGGGCGTGCCGGTTCTGCCTTTGCCGCAGAAATAGGAACAATGAAGGTCAATGAAGAGATTTACGCATTGCAAACCCTCGGAGTTTCTCCGGAAGCATTTCTCGTACTTCCCAAATTATCTGCCATGCTGATAGCCATGCCGCTTCTGGCTGTTTTCAGCGATGCGGCTGGGGTAATCGGCGGTATGCTGGTCGGAGTAACATTTCTGGAAATCCCTGTTACAGCGTATGTGGAACGCACCTTTGCAGTATTGGACGAAATAACATTTTTACTGGGAATATTGAAATGCTCTATATTTTCAGTTCTGATCACTCTGGCCGGCTGTTACTGTGGATTTCAGGCGGGGAACGATGCTCAGGGCGTCGGTCGCGGAGCCACTAAAGCTGTTGTTGCATCAATATTTCTCGTCATAATTGCTGATGCAGTCATGACCTTGCTTTATTCATTCATCGGGTATTGAAATCATGAACGATATTGTGATAAAAGCAGAAAACCTGACCATCGGCTATAAGGAAAATATCGTGCTTCAGGACTTGAATTTTTCCGTAAAGCAGGGCGAGATCTTCGGGATTCTCGGAAATTCCGGATGCGGAAAAAGTACGCTGCTGAAAAATATGATCGGTATTTTTTCTCCGCTGAAGGGAAAAATAACTCTGCTTGGCGAAGAAATGAATAACTCCGATAGTAAATCATACCGTAAGTTGATGACAAAAATCGGGATCACTTATCAGGGTGGAGCTCTTTTCAGTTCAATGACAGTCGCTGAAAATGTGGCTTTGCCGCTGGAACTTCATACCGACAAGAGCAAAGATGAGATTTCAGATATAGTCAATGAAAAATTGAAGCTGGTCGATCTTGAAGATTTCGGAAATTATTTTCCGGGGGAACTTTCCGGCGGTATGAAAAAACGCGCAGGTCTGGCCAGAGCCATCGCATTGGATCCTCAAATACTTTTTTTTGATGAACCCTCAGCCGGACTTGATCCTCTGGCCTCTGCAGATCTTGATCGCTTGATCCTTGCGATGCGTGAAAAAAATCCGGCTCTGACAGTTGTTGTCGTAACTCACGAACTGGACAGTATTTTTACCATTACCGACCGGGTCATCGTGATCGACAAACACAAGAAAAATATTGCAGCCGACGGCAATGCGGAGTTTCTGCTGCACAACACTTCCGATGATTTCGTGCGGAAATTTTTAAGCCGCAACGGGTTAAAGAGGAGATACTGAATCATGGATAAAAATCAGTCTGAAAATCTTTTGACCGGAATTTTCACAGTTTCCGGAGTCGTACTTTTGCTGGTTTTGTTGTTTTTTCTGGGACTTTCTGATTGTTTTTCTCAAAAAGTAACGCTCCATACAGGTTTTTCAGAATCAGTTCAAGGGTTGAGCCGCGGCTCTGCCGTAAAATACCGGGGCGTACAAATCGGAACGGTAAGCGATATAGTGATCCTTGTCAAACAGAATATTATACGCGTGGATATGGAAGTGGAACCCAAATACTTTGCCGCCGGACGGAAAAAAAGTTATTCTTACCAGAATTTCAAAAACTTCATGATGTCCGAAATAAGTAAAAAAGGCTTGCGGGCAAGGTTGGAAATGCTCGGTATCACCGGCATGAAATATATCGATCTCGATTATTTCGCAAAACCTGATTCAAAACTTCCTCCGGCTCCGCCGTTTTCGAGTTCAGATATGCTTTATGTGCCGAGTGTAACTTCGCAGATGAAAGATATCACCGGAACTTTGACCATGGCTATTGACCGTATCTCAAGGATCCGTTTCGAAAAAATCTCAGATCAGCTTGAAACAGCTCTGACCGGTCTGGGACAACTTTTGAACTCCAATGAGATACGGTCGACCATAGCAAGGATCAATGAAACAGCAGAAAATCTGGAAACAAGTACTAATGCCATTTCTACTGTTTTAAGTGAAGCAAGATTGAAAAATCTGGCCGAACAGCTGGAACGGAACATGAAAGCTCTTGATAATCTGCAAAAAGTGCTTCTTGCCATAGCTGATGCGTCAAAAATCCCCGATACAACAGCTTCATTCAGAGAGGCATTGAGCAGCATAAGCAGCAATAAAGAAGAATTTACCAATTCTCTCATAAAACTGAATCAGATGCTGGAATCGATCCGGGTGCTGGCAGATTCCCTGACCGACAATCCCGCCTCGCTGATCCGCGGAAAAAAAACAACCTCACAAGATGATAAAAAATGAACATTGATCCCCAATTGAAACAGGCCACAGAAGCCTTGCGGCTTTCCTATCCCAATTATACTCTGGAAAGTTATCAGTTTGTTTCCGATGCAGTAGCATATACAGTCGGAAAACTTGCCGCTCACCGTCATGTTTCCGCCGCGGAACTTCTGGCCGGCACAAAAGAATATGCTTATATCCAGTATGGAGCAGTAGCAGCTCAGGTCATGAATCATTTCGGCCTGGCCGGCGGCCGTAATGTGGGCGAAGTGGTCTATCTTCTTATCAGCGTAAATCTGTTATCTGCTTCACCTGAGGATTCACCTGAGGATTTCAACATTGATTTTTCGTGGCAGCAAAGTTCATCTCTTTGCGATACCTCAAATATAAAATTGCCTTTCATTGATGCCGATTAAAGGACTTGCTTGAACATGAAGTTATTTTCTGATATACATTCATATACTTACGCCAACGGACTGAAACTTTATGTACTTCCCCGTCCGGGCAGTACATCTCTTGAGCTGCAATGCGCTGTCCGTACCGGCAGCATCCACGAAGGCGAAAATCTCGGCTGCGGTCTTTCACATTTTCTTGAACACATGCTTTTTCAGGGCTGCCGGGATTTTCCCGGCCGCAGCGGAACTGAAAAAATCGAACGATGCGGAGGTTCCATAAATGCATATACCAGCTATGACCGGACCGTTTACTATCTGCGTATTCCTGCTCAGCAAAAAGATCTCGGAGTGAAACTCCTTGCGTCCATGGTCAGATTTCCGGAATTACCGGAAAAAAGATTTCTGGAAGAAAAAGATGTTATTCTGCGGGAGTGCGACCTGTACTTCGACTCACCAGCCACCCGGCTTTTCCTTGCCGGATTTGAAGCATTTTTCGGACCGCATCCGGCCAGAGTGCCCATCATCGGCTGCCGGGATATGATATCAAGAGTTACCAGAGATATGGCGGCAGACTATCACAAACTCCGTTATACTCCGGGAAGATGCTTTTTTGTTGCAGTAGGAGCTGCCGATCCGGATCAACTCTATCAGGAAATCGGAGAATTACTTGGTGACTGGCCCCAGAGTTCACTTCAGGAACCTGCCCTGCCCTCCATTCCGGTATCACCTGTTCCCCGCACGATAGAAACTGTATTCCCGGACACCGTTTCTCAATTGGGATTGTTCCTGCCTGTATTGACTCCTGGCGAAACGATCCCTGCGGAAGTTCTTTGCGGTATCCTTGCCGGCAGCAGCGGTTCAAGATTGGTAAGACTTTTGGAGTGCGAAAAGGAAGTTGCTCTCTCGGCAGATGCTGATCTGGAAAATTTTTCCGGCTTCAGCGTTCCGCTCATCACAGCCTCATCCACTCCCGGAAAATTTGCAAGATTGGAATCAGCTCTGAGAAAAGAGTTGGAAAACATTGCCGTGCACGGAGTAACTGCCGATGAATTACGCCGGGAAAAAAATCAGCGTTTTGCGGATCAGCTCCGGCAAATGTGCGTCCCCTCCCATATCGCTTCTGCAATAGTTGACGGCGTAATCCTCAACAGCGATCCGGCATATACTGCCGGAGCCATGGAAACTCTCAAAAATCTTTCGCTGGAAAACATCAATTCTTTTGCCGCCAAGTGTCTTGACTCCGGCAAATTCCTCATGGTCCGTCAGCGTCCGGAACATGATTCCGGGAAAAATGTTTCCCGGACAACGGCAGTAAAAGGTGAAAAGGCACTTTTATCCTCCGGAGTACAGCTCGTTACCTGTCGGGATAATGCAGTAGAACTGGTAAGTTTCACCATGCTGCTGCCGGGAGGGGCTATCACAGAAAAAGATGATGAACGCGGACTTTCTCATTGTATTGCCAATACCTTGCTGACCGGTTGCGGTAATAAGAATGAAGCCAAACTTACTGCTGCGCTGGATCGCTGCGGCATGGATGTATCTTTTTCCACCGGCTTGAATTCTTTTGCGGCCAAGATGAATGCACCGCGCAAATATTTTTCCGATGCTTTCAAACTTATGACTGAAATACTTGCTCAACCGTCATTCCCGGAAGCTGCCTTTGAAAGAGAAAAAAAACGGCAGCTGGAAAAATTCCGCCGCCGCCGGATGAAACCGGGAAAAGCTGCTTTTATTGCCGGTTGTGAAGCACTTTTCGGTTCACATCCATACGGTTCCGGTGAAAAAGGGACCCCGGAGTGCGTAAAAGACTTTTCGCCTGAACAAGCCGCGTGTTTCTGGAACTCCATGTTCCGTACCGGACACTCCATTATCGGATTTGCCGGAGATACAGATCCTGAAACAGCTGCAGCCAGGGGGGAATTTTTGAGCAGTAATCTGCCGTGGAACGGCAAAACATTGGAATTACCGGATCTGCCGCAGTTTCCGTCAGAAAGCCGTCTTATTGAGCTTCCCATACCGCGGGAACAGACCGTTATATGCCGTCTTCTGCCTGTACCGGTGCTGCGCGGACAGAATGGAGATATGTTCCACATGCTCAATCTTATTGAAAACGGCATGAACTCACCGCTTTTCCGCAAGATACGCGAAGACAACAGTCTGGCTTATTCGGTGGGAGCAAAAGTGGCCGGAGGATTTCATCCCGGAGTATTTGCATTTTCTGCCGCCTCACAGTCCTCAAGAATTTCTGATGTGGAAAGGTGTTTTGATGAAGAAATATTGCGGCTTGGGACAACCGGAGTCACCGAAGAAGAATTCAATACCGCAAAAGATGCAATGTTGTTCAGGTTGGCGAGAACTGCTGAATCTTCCCATTCACTTTTGGAACTGACTTTGCTTGACATGTATTACGGAGAAGATGTAAATGCGCTTTCCAATGCAATGTCAAGGATAAAAAATTATACCCTTGATGAATTCAATGCGGTCATAAAGAAAAGTTTTTCCGCCCCGGTAACAGTAGCAGTTCACGCCGGAAAATTGTAATTTTTCACACCCTTAACATGGAAACTGAAATCAATATGCAATCAGACATCATATTATGGCTCGATCTGTTCGGAACGGCAGTTTTTGCAGCTACCGGAGCAATAAAGGGAGTACGCAAGCGTTTGGATATTTTCGGTGTTTCCGTAATGGCATGCTGCGTTGGAGTCGGAGGCGGGATAACCAGAGATGCCATTCTCGGAGCAGTTCCGGCAGCTGCGCTGCAGCATTGGATGTATCTTACCGTCTGTATTGCCATTGCCATGATAATTTTCTTTACAGTCAGATATTGGATGAAATTCAGGAATATCATTCAATTCGGGGATGCCATCGGCTTGGGAGTTTTCACGGCAATAGGAGCTGCCAAAAGCATGAGCTTTGAAGTAAGTTTTATCGGAGTTCTTCTGTGCGGCGTCATCACAGCTATAGGCGGAGGAATTATCCGGGATGTTCTTGCCAGAGAGATACCGGTGGTTTTACGCAGCGATTTCTATGCAACTGCTTCTTTGATGGGCGGGATCGTATACTATTTGCTTGCAATAACCAACACTCAATGGTTTCTGAATTTCGTAATAACTTCTGCTTTTGTGATCGCCATACGGTTTATTGCGATCCACTACAAGCTCAAACTGCCGGAAGCTCATAAGGCATTCCATTGAAAGACGGCAATAAAAAAACCCCGGGAAAAATTCCGGGGCGGAGCGGGATACTTCAATCGGCGTTGTAGCCGGCTTCATCAGTAAGCAGCTGTTTCAATTTGTTCAACGCCTGATTCTGGATCTGCCGTACGCGTTCACGGGTACGACCGATCTGCTGGCTGACTTCTTCAAGGGTCAAAGGTCTGGAACCGCGCAATCCGAAACGCATTTCAAGAATACGCCGTTCACGGAATTCCAGTTTATCCAGCAGATCAAGCAGACGCAGCACAGATTCGACATCTCCGATGATCTGATCCGGAGTCATGGCGTGCCGGTCAGGGATGATATCCTGAAATTCACCTTCTTCACCCTGCTGGATTGGGTCATGCAGCGAAATTGTTTTCAAATCAGCCAACCGGAGACCGGAAACAGTTCTTTCGCTGAACTCAAGATGCTCTGCAATTTCGGAGTCAGTAGGTTCACGCCCCAGTTCTTCTGCAAGTTTCATCCTCACAGTTTTGATCTTGGAGATCTTACCGGCAG
>JAFVRT010000257.1 GCA_017504125.1 Lentisphaeria bacterium | reverse complement strand
GTACAGCCATCATATTGGTACTGTCGCTCGTTTTTTTATTTACTGCGGGCTGTACAGAACGGGAACGTTCCGGATTCAGTTCGATTCCGCAAAATTCACCGGCCGCCTGGGAAATAACTCCTTACGGAGATCTGAGAAACTGAAATCACCAATGATGCCGAAGCATCACAAACATTTTAAGGAGAATTAATAATGGTTATCACTACTCCGCGTATCGGAATCCGTCCGACAATCGATGGTCGCCGCAGAGGTGTCCGTGAATCCCTCGAAGTCCAAACCATGAATATGGCCAAGGCAGCCGCAGCTCTGCTCAGCAGCAATTTGCGTTATCCTGACGGCCGTCCGGTGGAGTGCGTGATCGCTGATACAACTATCGGTGGAGTAAAAGAAGCCGCCGCCTGTCAGGAAAAATTTGCCGCAGCCGGAGTTACCGCGACTCTGACCGTTACCCCCTGCTGGTGCTATGGTTCTGAAACCATGGACATGGATCCATTGACCCAGAAAGCAGTCTGGGGATTCAATGGAACTGAGCGTCCGGGAGCCGTTTATCTGGCTGCTGTTCTCGCCGCCCATGCCCAGAAAGGTCTTCCTGCTTTCGGTATTTACGGCCGTGAAGTCCAGGATGCTGCCGACACATCCATTCCCGCCGATGTTTCTGAAAAACTTCTCGCTTTCGGTCGCGCCGCTGTTGCCGCCGGCTGGATGCGCGGCAAATCCTATCTCTCGATCGGCAGCGTTGCCATGGGTATTGCCGGTTCCATCGTTTCTCCGGAACTTTTCGAGGATTACTTCAACATGCGCTGTGAATCGGTGGACAGCACCGAAATAATCCGCAGAATGGAAGAAGGCATCTATGACAAGGAAGAATATGACCGTGCTTTGGCATGGGTCAAAGCCAATTGCAAAGAAGGTGCCGACAACAACCCCGAAAAGCTCCGCCACAATCGCCAGCAGTTGGATTCCGAATGGGAATTTGTAGTAAAGATGGCTATGATCGCCCGCGATCTCATGAAGGGTAATCCCAGACTTTCAGAAATGGGATTCCGCGAAGAAGGTGACGGTCATAATGCCGTTGCCGGAGGATTCCAGGGGCAGCGTCAGTGGACCGACCATTTCCCCAACGGCGACTTCATGGAAGCCATGCTCTGCAGCTCCTTTGACTGGAACGGGATCCGTGAACCTATGATCCTGGCAACAGAAAATGATGCTCTCAACGGCGTTATGATGCTTTTCGGCCATCTGCTCACCGGAACTGCTTCCGGATTCTCTGATGTCCGTACCTTCTGGAGCAAAGAATCTGTCAAGCGCATTACCGGCTATGATCTGGAAGTTCCCGGACTTATCCATTTGCTCAACTCAGGTGCAACCACTCTCGATGCAACCGGAGAATGCTCCAAAGACGGCAAGCCTGTCATGAAACCCTTCTGGGAAATCAGCCAAGCCGAAGCCGACAAGTGCCTTGCAGCCACCCAGTGGCGTCCCGCAGGAGTGGAGTATTTCCGCGGAGGCGGTTTCTCCTCCAACTTCATCAGCCGCGGCGGTATGCCTATCACCTTGAGCCGAATGAATCTTATCAAAGGCATCGGCCCGGTCATCCAGATCGCAGAAGGTTACACCTGCGAGCTGCCCGCCGAGGTCCATGAAGTACTCAACAAGCGTACAGATCCCACTTGGCCCACCACCTGGTTTGTTCCCAATCTCACCGGCAAGGGAGCTTTTACCGATGTTTACAGCGTCATGGCCAACTGGGGTGCAAATCACGGTGCCTTCAACTACGGCCACATCGGTGCCGATCTCATCACTCTGGCTTCCATGCTCCGTATTCCGGTCTGCATGCACAATGTGCCGGAGGAAAAAATCTACCGTCCTGCGGCGTGGAACGCCTTCGGTATGGATAAAGAAGGTGCTGACTACCGTGCCTGCGCCAACTTCGGTCCGCTTTACCGGTAATTGGCTGTAACTAAAAACTGCGGAAAACATTTTAAGTTTTCCGCAGTTTTTTTGTACAAAAATTTTCCAGATGCCAATATTATTCAGCTGCGCCGGTGTATTTCCCTGCTCATAATCTGATAGATTTCCGACAGTTCTTTTTCCTCGGTCAACATTTCCAAATGTTTTTTCATCACATTTTCATCCCAACGCACGGCCGGGCCGGTTTGAGCTTTTGACGGAGCTGCGGCATGCAGTTTTGCACAGGTTTCGTCAATAAGCGGCAGCAGCAGTTCCGGCTCAAGCTGCTGCTGCTCCAACATTTCCCAGGCAATGCGGAAACACAGATTGGAAAAATTATTGGCAAAAACAGCTGCCAGATGAAGTTTTTTTCTGGTTCCGGAATCGACTTCCCGGACATTTTCAGATACAAGTGCAGCCAGTTCCCGTATTCTGCTGAGATTATCAGCAGAACTTCCTTCTATGAGAAGCGGAACGCCGGAAAAATCCATATCACGGCTGGCGGATATGGTTTGAAGCGGATAGAGGACCCCGTAATTGCGGGCAAAAGGCTTGAGCACTTCCATATCAAGAGTTCCGGCAGTATGAAGCACCAGCCGATCTCCAAAATCGCATTTGCTCCACAATCCGGCAGCGGCAGAATCCTTGACAGCACTGATAACGATATCATCCTCCGGCACGGAATCGTTCCAATCTTCACTCCATACAGCACCGCACTCATCCGCAAGCAGTTGTCCCCGCCGGGAATTTCTGGCAATTATATTGGTTACTTTGATCGATCTTTTTGCAAAGTTCCGGACCAGTACCGAAGCGACATTCCCCGATCCCATTACAGTTATTGAAAGTTTATTCATAGTATTTTATCCTG
>JAFVRT010000256.1 GCA_017504125.1 Lentisphaeria bacterium | reverse complement strand
TCCATGCCGTCAGGATCATCGGAGTCCAGCCACAGCAGCGCAGGAAGGGTGTCGGCACGCCACTTCCATTTGGCAAGTTCCCATTCTGCAAGTGAGGAAAGAGATTCTTCGCTGCGGTGCAGCTGATCCAATTTTGCAAGTGGCATATCTTCCCAGCTGACCACCACTCTGGCAACTCCCAGTTCGTAGAATTTTTTCACCACCAGACGGACGAATTCCGGTTGATCCAAGCCGGCAATCACCAGAATTTCCTGACCGGGATCGGGATTCACTCCCTTGCGGACGATAAGATCAGCGTATGATTCAAGCATATTGGGGAGGCAAGTTTTTTTACAGATATTTTCACTATTCATAATACAATCACCTTACGGTTTGTGGAAATTTTCTGCCGATTAATATACTCTGCTTGCCTTAGAAAAACAAGAAATTTTTCTTTTTAAAACGAAAAAAAACGCACCTTTGTCAAGATGCGGAAGCAGATGAAGTATTTCCGGTCAGAAACAGCGTTTGAGCGCAATAACTGTGCCGATGATCTGCGGGCCGGTTACCGGGATCTTTACTGCCGGATAATCCCGGTTGGCAAAGTTCAGCACCTTTGTGCCGTCCGGGGCAGAGCCAAGATAGCCGACATAGGCTTTTTTATCGATCTCGACCAGCAGCAGGGAGTCTTTACCGGCATCCGGTATCGCTGCGATAATCAATATATCGTCCTTGAGGATCGCTGCATCTTTGAGGCGGTCATCGGCGGCTTTGATCGCAAAGATACGGGTGCCGCTGTTGTATTTGCAGTTTTCACGGCTCATGAAGACTTTTGCATTGCCGTAAGCGGCCGGATCTGCGATCATTTCAGGTTTGAAATGATTGATAAGCGGGATCGCTATCGAGTTGCTGTTGCGGCGGGAGAGCTTTTCCGGTTTCCCGTCCGGCGACAGCAATTTTATGCTGCGGGCTTTTGAGTTGCGAACCAGACAATTTTTACGCTGCAGCGTACGCAGATGAATGAACATGGTCGAACTTTTGATCCCGAAATGGGAAGCCAACTCATGGACAGTCGGAGCGATTTCCTGCGCTCTGGTGAACTCTGCGATGTAGTCCAGTATTTGTTGTTGTTTTTCAGTTAATCTTTTCATTTTTTTGAACCTCGGCCTTTTTTAGTTCGCTCACCTGACGACGGAAGTTCCGGTTGTTGAAAAAACGGAATCCGAAGTTGGTAAAGACGGCTTTACCTCTGAGGAGTGTACACCTGACGACGAAAAGTTCTTCCAGTCGGATAGTTTTTCCGTCGGAGTCAGGTGACTCAAAAGTACATTTCCATATAAAATCCCGCATAATGCTCTGATCAAGTTCTCCGAGATACGAACATTTGGTCAGAGTGCCCCAATCGTTTTTCAGACGGATCGACATTTGTTTGAATTTTTTTTCATCAACGATAAGAGCCTTGCCGGGAGGTGATTCTTTTTCCAGAACTTTGCGCCAATATTGGAAATCCCCGGTACGGAAAGAATGGGCCATGGCTTGAGTGAAATCAGCTGCCCGTTTTTGAAGCATTCCGGCCCGCATGGGGTCAAGTGTACCAAATCCTGAAAGTTCAGAAACAGACTTATTTTTTTCAGTTACGGCAGAACGACAGCCTGTAAGCAGAACTAAAGCAGATGCAACTGCTGCATATAACAAGTACCTACACATACATACTCCCCCTGGATTTCCTGCTGAAAGAAACTATACCTCAAAAAACAAAAAAGTCAAGTCTGTTTTTTCTTTTTTCCGGAAAATAAGCTCAAATAGGCTCCCAAATGATAGAAAGATAAAAATTTCCTGACAATTCTCCGGAGTACGGAATCAGGGTAAAATATATCTCCTGACGAGTATATCCTGGAATAAATCAACAGCCTTCAAATATGTTTTTAATAACAACAGACCTTGTTTATATCAGTATAAATTATGTGTCAGTTTTTTCAACTGTTTTTATACATGATATGATCTTTTGCCAAACAGCTGCATCCTGAAAAATTTTTCACATTTCATGCTGAAAAACTGCCGCTTCTGTTTCATTCAGTCATGACTGTTCAAGTTCCATAAAATAAGTGGTTGAATCCAGATGCTTTTTGAATCCGGCTCTTTCGTATGCACGCCGCGCCGGAGCATGGGCCCAATCAAGACCGGTGGTGACTTTGACGAGCTTTACATCGTGTTTACGGAATTCGTCAAGGAGATATTTGTACATGGTTTGACCGATACCTTTCAATCCGGAAGAAGTCAATGCTCCGTTGTTGCATATTTCCCCGATAAAACCGGAAATGCTCCAGGTGATGAAACCTACAACTTCACCTTCGTGTTCGCAAACGGCTATTCCATAGCGGCCGGATTCGATTTGGGCTTTGACCTGAAGTCCTTTGGATTTTTCATCGCCTTCCGGATTGAGCATATCAGAGATTTTATCACCCAGAGTTTCTCTGGACATCCGGCGTATGGGACGCCATGCGGCATTGGCGATTTCCATTACTCTGGTGAGATCTTCAGCTTTATATTGGCGCATGTTCATAAAAATCTTCCTTTATGAAAATGTTTCTTATGGGGACACGATCATAATATAACCGCAATGGTTCCTTTAGTAAATAGCATTTTTGGAAAAAATTTGTCATATTGCCGTATTTTATCTGTAGCAATAGCTTTTTTGCGGTGCTATATTATTACAGAAACTAAAAAAAGGATTTTTTATGATGAAAATACCCCGTATTGCTCTGACGACAGTACTTTGTGAACGCAATTCCCATGCGGGGGATTGGTATATACATTCCGAAACTTATCCCCGTGCCATTCTGGCTGCCGGAGCTTTGCCGGTCGCGGTTCCCGCATTTGTTTCAGAGGAGATCTGCAGCAAATATCTGGATACGGTTGAAGGATTGCTGCTTATCGGTGGGCCGGATATTCCTCCGGAGTTTTACGGAGAAACCCCTGCACCGGAGGTAAATCCGCTTAAAAAGGAAATTGCCGTCAATCACATGACTCTGGCCGGAAAAGCCTTTGAACGCAATATCCCGGTGCTGGGCATCTGCCTCGGCATGCAGGAACTCAATGTGGCAAACGGCGGCAGGCTGATCCAACATCTCGGAGAGCGTACTGCTATGCACCGTATGGATGGCGGAGATCAGTATCACATGGCGGAACTTGCTCCCGGCAGCAGACTTGCAGAAATATTCGGCTGCAGCCGGATAAAGGTGAATTCAGCGCATCATCAGGCTGTTTCTCCGGAACATGTCGCAGCGGGAGCAACAGTTACTGCCTGGGCAGAAGATGTGGTGGAAGCTATTGAATTTCCGGGAGATACATTCCGAATCGGTGTGCAATGGCATCCGGAGCGGATCCGGGATGAAGAACACCGGAGTAAACTTTTTGCAGCTTTTGTTGACAGCTGCCGTAATTGATTTTTCAGGAGTTGGATCATGGAACTTGAACAGGCTTTGCTGGAACGCCGTACTGTGCGTAAGTATGCTCAAAAAGTTGTACCCGATGAGGAATTGTATTATCTGATCGACGCCGCAAGGCGTGCTTCATGCGCCAGAAACGATCAGCGTTTGCGTTATGTGGTAGCCCGCACCCCGGAACTTGTGGCAAAGATTTTTAACCATACCGCATGGGCCGGAGCAGTCGCGCCGCGGCGCGATCCGGTCCCCGGAGTTTCTGCGCCTGCCGCTTTTATTGCAGTTACCGGCAAAGCCGCTGAAGCTGACACCCCATTGCTGCAGACTGATTGCGGTGCGGCGATCCAGACCATTCAACTTGCGGCTTGGGGGAAAGGGATCGGATGCTGCTGGTTGGGATCTGTTGACCGCAAGGCCATACATGCGCTGCTGGAGCTGCCGGAAGATACGGCGATCCTTTATATCATTGCTCTCGGCTACGCTGATGAAAAACCGGTTTCTGAAGATGTTGATGATCCGTCAAAGGTAAAATATTATCTTGACAGCGATGATCTGCTCCATGTTCCGAAATTGTCGGTGGAGTCATTGACTGTCTGGAAATAATCCGGGATGCAGCCGCGCCCTGTTGTATGGCACCGGGGAATTATTTTTTGAATATTCTGACTGCTTTTTCAAGCAATGCGGTCAATAATTGAACTTTGGTCACGATTGCTCCTTTGGGGCAATGTTCCTGACAGCAGTAACAGCGGATGCAGTGATCGAGATCAAATTCCGGAAGTTTGTTTTTGCCTGTTTTCAAAGATTTGGGCGGACAAACTTCGATGCAGCGTCCGCATTTGATGCATTCCGCAGCATTGAGATAGGGGCGGGAACCGATCAAATTTCTCAGCTGAGTTTTGAAAAACGGCGGCAATGTAACACCCCAGGCATTGAGTCTGCCGGGGGGATCCGGAAGTTTGAAGGGCGGCAGTACGGGGATCGTACCGCAATTTTCAAAGGAAAAATCCAATCCCCGTTTGGCGGCCCGTTCCAGAAGAATAAGTTTTTCCGCTTTTACTCCGAGCCGTTCAGCGACCGAAGCATCAAGTGCCAGAGCATCACTGCTTGCGGCAATGAACCCGCTGGCTACCGGAGTTCCGCTGCCGGGGCCGTTGCCCTCCATTCCGATGATACCGTCGATTATGTTGATTTGCGGATCGACGGTCAGATACAGATCAAGAAGCAGGTCTGCAAAACGGCCGAAATCACTGCCTACTGCCAGATGCCATGCGATACGGTCGGCGGAGTCTATCAGGCCGAAAAGATTTTTAACTGCCAGAGTCAAGGTCATCATCGCATGGGTTTTGGCTTTGGCCAGATCAACGGTAAGGTCGAAATTTTCAAATTCCCGTGCGATACGGAGTTGGCGGAACAATGAATTATCCGGCAAAACCAACTCTCTGTAATCAGAAAAATCCTGATAGGTGATACCCATCTTTTCCAGTTTGCCGCCGATATCCATGTGAGAGATGATGGCTTTGACCCGCTGGGTTCCGGGATTTTCCATTAAAGTTATTTCGCACTCGCCGTATTCTTTCAGCACCTCAGCAACCGTCGTTATCATTGCCGGATGAACCGCCGCCGGATCGTTGGCTTTACGGGAAAAGAGCAAATTCGGCTTCAAAAGTATGCGTTTGCCTGTAACACCGCCGTTTTTTTCGATTACCGGAACCAGCACTCCGGTCAAGGCATTTTTCAGCTCCGGCAGAGCATAATTGTCTGCTGCCCCATAATATACGGGCGTACTCATTTAACAGATCCTTCACCGATACTTTCGATGCGCTCATCTTTGAGGTGGATGACGAATTTGTCAGCCTCATGCGTTTTACCGGAACTGACTGCTTTGGGGCGTTCTTCCGGAGTTCCGGTACAGACAACGGTCATTTCAGAACTTTCAAAGAGTGCCTTGCTGCAGTAGACTTTGCCATCTGCTTTGCCTGAGGGATCCCGGCGGTCGAGGACAACATTATCTGAGGCGATTGCCCGGTCAAGTTCAAGACCGTTCCCTATGGCGATCGTCGAGGGAACGCTGTTTTCTGCAGGCAGATCGAAAGGATCATCATCGATATCAGAAATTTTTGCCTGAGCAGAGGTTGTTTGAGCAGCTGCACTTCTCTTGGCAAAGAGTTCCAATTTCTCGCAATCCATTTTTGATGTACCGTCGGAAAGTTTGACATCTTGCGAAAATACTGTAGTGAGTTTATTCATGTCTGAAACAAGATGCCGCGAGCGAATCTCTTTGAAACCGGCGGTATGACCAAGCATAACTCCGGCTCCCGGAGCCTTGGCAGCAACAGGCTCCCCGGCAGTTACCGCCGGTTCTGCAACTACCCGGTTGTTGAGAACGACATTGCCGTCGCAAATGACTTTGGCAAGGCGCAATGAACCGGACTGGAACAAGCCGGGCATTTCTTTTTTATCAGCTCCGGCCGGGACGAAAATATATTCGATCCGATCACTTTGCGGCCGGTTTTTGTCATCATTCATGACGGCATTGCCGGTGGCGATCACATTTTTCAGCGTGCGTTTTGTCCCCGCTGCGCCAGAAGATACTCCGGGTATGGAAACATCTTTTGCACCTTGCGCGGAGGGCGCAAGGAAAAGCTCAAGACGATCACTTGTCAAAGCCGATTTCCCCCGTTTACTGACTACATCACCTGTGAAATCGATCCGATCTTTCAGGTAGTCAAAGAATCCCTGCCTGGCTGTCAAAACGGAATATTCGCCTTTGGCATCAGCGGAACCGGTTATCTTGACTCCGGGCGCAGCCTCCGCACTTATCAGTTCCCGTTTGCGCGGATCGGCAGCTGTTTTGCGGAGATTCATCTGCAGACGGGCTGTTTCAAGGGTGCTGCCTCCCGATTTTGACTTGACATGTCCTGAGAAAACCGCTTTGTCAGTTGAATAATTGAGTTCAGCATCATCAGAATTCAAGGTGGAAATACCGTTCCGGTCTTTGCGGAACAGGAATACATTACCCCGGCACAATGCCCGGTCAAACTCCATGGAACCGGAATCGAGATCACCGGCAGCCGATAAGGGAGAAGCATCTTTTCCGGCTGTCTGCGGAGCATGTTTCTTTTCATTGCGTTTCAGAAATACGCGCATTTTACGGCAGACCAGTTCATTTTCCTGAGAACTTCCGCGGACATTGCCGAGAAAATCACATATTCCGGTGGTAAAGTTGAAATTACCGTAATCAGAACGCAAAAAGCGTTTTACGCCATCTTGTTCTATTCTCATCCAGCAATCTGCCGGAACGATCAATTGGCGTTTGGAACGGAAAAATACCAGTTCCCGGCCACGGAGCGTAAGACCGTTGCCGCTGACGATGGAAGGATGCTTTTTATCTCCGGTAACTCTGAGTTCTTCTGCTGCAACATTATACACCAGATGATCCCCGTGAAGCTCTCTGGCATCACTGCGTGGAGCATTGGGCGGAAGGATTTTTTCCACTTTGACATTTCCGTCTGCGTAGATCTCCGTGATCCCGGAAATACCCAAACGGTCAGAGGAATTTTTTTCTTTTGCTCCGGTAACAAGGGTCAGACGGTCGCACAAAAGTTTCATCTTGCCGTCATTGACCTCAACTTTTCCCAGAAGCAATATCCGGTTTCGGGCGGAATCCAAATGCAGTAAATCGGAATGTCCAGTCAGAAATTCATATTTTTCCGGAATATTTTTGAGCAGTTTGCGGGGATCGCTTTGGGGGGTACGCAGCACAAAATGCACATCGGAATTTACTTTGATCTGGCGATTTTTAAAATCTGCGGCGAATCCTATGCCATTCAGATCCATCATCGGGGAACGCATCTGTATTTCTTTGTCGCCGGCTGCGCTTCTTGCCCGTTGATCCAAAGCTCCTTCTGGAGAAGATATGACAGCTTCACAGAAGTTCAACCGTTTTTTCCAGAAGCTGACAACCGTTTTCAAATCGGCGTTCAGAGGGTATAATTGCAGTTTCCAATCATTGCTGATCCGGTCAGGATCAACATTTTTACGCAGCATGTCAATGACGACATTGTATCCGTAAAGCAGTTGCGCCCGGTATTCTGCCTTGTCGGCAAATATCATGGACTGCAGCACATTGCGGTTGTAAAACGGGATCTTTGCATTGCTTACAGCCACTCCGTTGAGGTCGGTCATGGATTCGCCATGGAGAATCGCTGTACATGATATCATGCACAGCAAAACCGCCAATTGATTGAAAACGGCGTTTTTCTTCATCTGCGGTACCGTTCCAACAGAGAATCAAGATCGCCTCTGGCCTGCAGCAGCAGACGGACGGCTTCACAAACAGCTCCATGTCCGCCGGGGGTGTGGGTACGGTAAGCGGCAACTTCATCAAGTTCCGGAACCGCATCCGCGACTGCGACTGCGATGCCGACCCGGCTCATGACCGGCATATCGATGACATCGTCCCCCATGTAGAAACATTCTTCCGGCTTGAGATCGTATTCCTTGAGCAATTTTTCAAATTCTTCAAGTTTATCATGGATATTTTCTCTGACAAAAGTCAATCCAAGTTCTGTTGCCCGTTCCCTGTTTGCGGCGGATTCCCTGCCGGAAAGCAAACCGACCATGATACCGGCCCTGAGTGCCAGTTTGAGCCAATGACCGTCACGGTAATGAAAGAATTTTATCAGATCGGGAGCACCGTAACCGACTCTGCCGTCGGTAAGCACCCCGTCGATATCCAGAATTATCGCCTTGATGAGGCGGGCTTTTTCAGCAGAGATCATAAATCTTTTTCACCTTCGTCAGAACTTCAGTTATGCCGTCAAAATCCAGCGAATTGGGGCCGTCAGACCAAGCCTCGGCCGGACGGGGGTGGACTTCCGCAAAGAGAGCGTCTATTCCGACTGCGGCAGCGGCTCTTGCCAACGGGAAAACGAATTCGCGTTGGCCTCCGGAAGCATTGCCGAGGCCGCCGGGGAGCTGTACCGAATGGGTGGCGTCAAAGACCACCGGAACTCCGAACTCCCGCATGGTGACCAGAGAACGCATATCCACGACCAGGTTGTGATAGCCGAAACTGGAACCGCGTTCGGTGAGCATGACTTTGTCATTTCCGGTCAGACGGACCTTTTCAATGCAGCCGCGGGTATCTTCCGGAGCCATGAACTGTCCTTTTTTGATATTTACAGGCAATCCGCTTTTACCGGCAGCCTGAAGCAGATCGGTCTGGCGGCAGAGAAATGCCGGGATCTGAAGAACATCCACTACTTCAGCAACTTCGGGAACCTCGGAGCTTTCATGGACATCTGTAAGCACCGGAAGACCGTATCTTGATTTTACTTCAGCAAGGATACGCAGCCCTTCTTTGAGGCCGGGACCGCGGCGGGAGGTGCCGCTTGAACGGTTGGCTTTGTCAAAAGAGGCCTTGAAAATATATTGAATATCC
>JAFVRT010000255.1 GCA_017504125.1 Lentisphaeria bacterium | reverse complement strand
TACATACCCCTCAGGGGACCGGGGGTTATTCCGGCAGCGGCACATTCCATGCCGCCAACCAGAGGAACCGGCGGCTGCATCAGAACATCATATTTGCTTGCAATTTCAAAAAAGCGTTTTGCCGTATCATCATTTCCGGCACACCGGAGGAGTGTTATAAAATTTTCCAGACCGTTCAACCGGTGAGAAAGCCTGCGGCACACCGGAGGGGTTACGGCATTGGCATCCCCGGCTTCCCATTCCCTGAAGGATTCCGCCAGATTTACAGATTTTTTTATCAATTCGTGCCGATTCCACAAACGGCGGCAGAATCTTTCTCCGGCAGAAGCTGTATCCGCCTTATTTTCCGTCAGGCAGGCACAAAATGCGGCTGTCATAAGCAAAAGATCCTTTTGGCGGTTCCCGCATCTTGCACAAGCGGCATTGTCTGTGATCCTGCAAAGTTTTTCCCAGCAGCGAGAATCACATATCGCTTCAAGTTCCGGATAAAATCTTATCCAGCGGCTTTGTTTCAAAAATTCCAGGCCGTAAGAAACTTTTTTCCCCTGAAGCAGCAATTTTTCCCATTCTGTCCCAATGCGTTCAATGGCAAGTTCATGCTGATCCAATCCGGTACACAATTTCAGAGTTTCCGGAGCAGCAGAAAACTCCAAACGGGCCACAAACTGCATACCGCGCAGTACCCGGAGCGGATCTTCCGAAAAATGTTCGCTCACATGACGCAAAACTTTTTTCCGCAGATCCTCCACTCCGTGATGCGGATCGATAAGTTCTCCGTCAAGCGGATCATACATTATGGCATTTACAGTAAAGTCCCGTCTGGCGGAAGCATCGTAAAAATTCAAATCCGGATCAGTTTCCACCAGAAATCCACGGTGTCCGGCACCGTTTTTGTTTTCCCGCCGCGGCAGGGAGATATCGAGATCAAAGTGCTTTACCTTGATGACTCCGAAACTCATGCCGACCGTATCGACTTCGCAAACAGAACGCAGCAGTTCCAGGACCTTTCCGGAGGCAAGATAATGGACTTCAAGATCAAAGTCTTTTACCGTTTTCCCCAGCAAAGCGTCCCGGACAGCTCCGCCGACCAGCACGGCCCTGCCTCCGGCGGCAGAAAAAATTCCGGCAAGCTGCAGAACTTTCTGATACAGATCGCCGGAATTTTCTTTTTCAAACAATTTCATTTAACTTCAGTGATACTGAGGTTGCGGATCTCCATATCGACCGGCTTGCCGCTGGAAAAAATAGTGATCCCGACTTCAGCAGTTCCGGAACGCCATGCGGAATGGCATCCTCTTACGCCTTTTCTTTTGGCTCCGCTAAAGGTCCGGGTAACTTTCTGCCACTGAGCCTTGGGAACGGCATTTGCAAGTATATAGCGATAGGTGGCAGCATAGCATTGTTCACGAACCGCAGTTCCGGCAGGATAAGCCTTGGCAAGGGGCTTTTTCAAAGAAATTTCCCAGATATCGCCAACTTTCTTAATGGCTGCAATTTCAGCAATCTCATAATTGGGCAGATCAGAGTAGTCGGCTTTGGTATTGAAAGCAACCGCACCATATCGCAGGATCCATTTGGCTCCATTCTTGATCTTGATGACCTTATCGCCTTTTTTGGCAGCAGCGGCAAGAACGGTATCACTGCCGTTGACACAATTCTGACTTACGGCAGTAATTTCTTTGCCCCGGGCAGTAAAACACACAGGAGCGATATAAAAACCTCCGGCAGTCTTGCTGCCGGGAGCAAGGCGGTATTCAAAAGAAAAACAATATTTTTTCTTGAGATCCACCGGAAGTTTTTTTACCGATCCCAACACGAAATATTTGCCATTTCCGGTCAAACGGATTCCGTTTTCAATTGCTTTTGCATTTTGTGTATAACCTTTGAAGTCGGTGATCTTAGTGCACTGCAATGCTTCTGCAGCAAAAACAGTACCGGCCATGATAACGGCAACAGCCAACACAGATATTTTTTTCATTTTTCTTTCCTTACAGTTTGTTGAAATGCTATTACTTGACTTTCATTACTTGACTTCAGTAATGGACATATTACGAATCTCCATATCGACCGGCTTGCCGGTGGTGAAGAACACAAATCCGGCCTGAACGGTATTGATGCGCCATGAATTCCAGCTTCCGGTGCTATGATCTGCCTTGACACCGGAAAAAACTTTGCTGGTTTTCTGCCATTCTGCTTTGGGGACAGTATAGAGAAGGTAACGGTATGTAGCTCCGGAACGGTGATTGCGGACAGCTGTTCCGGCGGGATAATCCTTGGCAAGCGGAGTCTTCAGCTCAACTTCCCAAACATCACCTTTTTTGACGATCGCACCGATCCGGACAAGAGCAGTATTGGGCAGATCGGAATAATCCTTTTTGGTATTGAACGCCGCATACCAGTTTTTCTGCCATTTCTGACCGTCTTTGACCTTGAGGATCTTATCACCTTTTTTAGCAGCGGCAGCAAGCACAGTATCTGTTCCGACGATACAATATTGCGGAGCGACTTCCAGCATTTTTCCATTCTTGTCATAACAAACTGGAGCCACATAGAAGTGATCGCTGCTCTTGGCTCCGGGAGCAAGGCGGTATTCGCAGGAAACCATATATTTCTTTTTCAAATCTACAGGCATGCGTTTGGCAGAAAAAAAGAGCACCTGTCCTTTGCCGGCAGTAATGCGGAAACCGTCTTTACTGTCTTTGATCACGGACTGTTTGCCAGCAATATCTGCAACTTTTTTCACCTACAGGTCAGCAGCAAACGCACTCCCGGCAACAGCCATTGAAACAACTGTCGAAAATAAAAGTTTCTTCATAAAAATTTCCTTTCCAATTTGTTTTAAAACAGCGCAATTCCAGCGCACACTCTGTTAAGATAACACTATTTCAGTAAAAATACAAGTTCTTCCGGTGATTTTATAGGATCTCAACCACCTTCAGATTGCGGATCTCCACATCAATACCGGATCCGTTGATAAAAAAACATATTCTGCCATTGACGACTCCGGGCCGCCATTTTTTCAAATATCCGGCTTCATACTCCCGGCAGACGCCCTGGATCACAGTATCGAGTTTTGTCCATTGTTCTCCCGGTTTGACTGCCCCCCAGAGATAACGGTAAGTTGCCCCGGCTGAATGGTTGCGGAGCGCGGTTCCGGTGGCATAATCATTTTTCAGCGGCTCCTTCAGCGTAAGCTCCCAAACTGAACCATGCTGCCTGATCCCGGTAACAACGGCAAGATCAAAATTGGGCAGGTCTGCGAAGTCTGCTTTTGCATTGAACGCAACGCGGGACCATTTATTTTTCCATTTTGAAGCATCTTTGACTCTGATTACTTTATCCCCTTTTTTAGCGTGGATAGCCAATACCGTTTCGCTGCCGGGAATGGCAAAAACTGTATCACACACAATGGAACGGTTGGCCCCGTCGATACTGTCTATGAAAAAATAAAGTTTTCCGTCACTTTTCTTTCCCGGAGTCTGACGCATCTCGCATGTGACCCGGTATTTTTTTGTGGGATCGATCTTGATCATCTTTTTGGAACCGAGTTTGAAATTACGGTTCTGAGTATTGATCCTGAACCCGCCTTTGATCGCCTTGACATCACTTACTGAGCCAGCCAGATCATCCACACTCACCGGCTGCAGAAATTCGGCAGCTCCAGTTGCGGCGACACAAAATAATGACATCAATATAAAACTGATTTTTTTCATTTTTTCATCCTTATATGTTTCTACACTTTCAAACTCCGGAACCGTCAAACTCCGGAATAAATTCTTTACTTGCGGCTTCTTCATCCTGAATAAATCCGTCTTCGATACCGGAATCCAGCATATAATTTACAGCCCGGTCATATTCTGCTGCGGTAATCTTGCGGTCAAGTTCCGGAAATTCCCCTGCCCTGCCGTGGGGAATATATTGACGCATCAGGCAAAAAATGATTTCGCCCGGATTGAAATTGGATGCAATAAAGTCTATCACCCCTTGAGTATTGCGCCACATTCCGGGCAGCATCAAATGACGGATCATCACTCCTTTTGTCATCAATCCGTCAGAATCATACTCAACAGGCCCCGTCTGCCGGAACATTTCCAAAACAGCAGCCGAAGCTGCGGCAAAATAATCAGGGGCACTGCTGTATTTGGCTGCGACAGCATTGTCTGAATATTTGAAATCCGGCAGATAAATTTGAGCTTTTCCTTCCCAGCGTTGCAGATTTTCCAGTGATTCATATCCGTTGGTATTGCACACAACAGGAACCGGCAGAGGCTCTGCCAATGTACGCAATATCTGTTCACTGTAATGCATAGGGGTCACAAGGTCGATATTGTGAGCCCCCTGAGCGATCAGTTCAAGATAGATCTCACGCAGTCTTTTTTCTGAGACGGGCTTTCCTTGAAATTTGCTGCTGATCTCGTAATTCTGGCAATAGACACAACGCAGATTGCACCCGGAAAAAAAGACAGTTCCCGCCCCCCTTGTACCGCTGATACAGGGTTCTTCCCAAAAGTGGAGTCCGGCCCGGGAAATGATGATATCGTCTCCCGCTCCGCAGAAACCGCCGGGGCGGGAAACGGCACACTTCCGGGGACAGTTGATACAAGTACTCATAACTCCTGAAAGGACACCTTAACGTAGGAACTGGAAGTTTCTCCGGGCTGAAGTTTCTTCAGGATACCCCGTTTCATCATAGCGGCCTGTCCTTCGGGGAAACAGTTGGCAGGTTCAAGTCCGCAGACATATTCCCCCTGTCCAAGCTGTTTC
>JAFVRT010000254.1 GCA_017504125.1 Lentisphaeria bacterium | reverse complement strand
CCCAATACCTATATGACCTATTTGACCTATATGACCTATGACCAACCACCCTCAGCAAAGCGTGGGCCCGGTAATCGCCAACCACCCCATGTTGCCCCCCGGTAATCGCCACCCTCACAACCGCCCTGTGCCGCAGCCGAGCCCCGCCCGGTAATCGCCTCACACCCCAGCCAAGCCATGCTCAAGCGCAGCCCCGGTAATCGCCAACCACCCCATGTCGCAATACCCCGGTAATCGCCAACCACCCCATGTCGCCCCCGGCAATCGCCAACCACCCCATGTCGCCCCCGGCAATCGCCAACCACCCCATGTCGCAATACCCCGGTAATCGCCAATCACTCTCAACGGTGCGCAAAGGACAATCAATATTGATGCAAAGTTGCAATATTTGCAATATTGTGTTAAAAAAATTAAAAAAATCCTTTTTTTTGTTGGTTTTTCGTAAAAGTTTCGGTAAACTATCGGCAGTTCGTAGTGGACTGTTGCGGGAATTGCCTCCCTGACAGTCGCAAAAAATCCAAAGAACAAGTAAAGAAAAAGGAAAAACAAAAATGAAAAAGAGTCGTGGATTTACTCTGATCGAGCTGTTGGTGGTTATCGCCATCATCGCAATCCTCGCCGGTATGCTTCTGCCCGCTCTGCAGCAGGCCCGTGAAAAGGCCCGCCGCATCAACTGCGCCAGCAACCTGAAGCAGATCGGTACCGCCATGAAGTCCTATTCAATCGACAATGAAAGCAAGCTGCCCGCTCTGCCGACCCGTATCGGCACCGGTGCTTCTCTCGGTTCCGCTGCTATCGGTTGGGAAGCTTTCGAAATCCTCCGTGGTAATGACTACCTGAGCGATTACTCCGTCTACATCTGCCCCAGCTCCATCGCTTCTCCCGGAAGCGGTACCGATACCCTTTTCTACAAGAAGGATACTCCCAGTACTGGAAAAGGTGCCAACCTGAGCTATGCCGCCAACATGGGTATGATCGAAGGCGACAGCCAGACCTACGGTCGTGCCGACTCCGGTATCGCTGCTGACCTTGCCGGTGCTACCTATGCCGCTGCTGACAGTGCCAACATCAACTCCAACGGCGGAAACGCCAACCACACCAACTTTGGCAACATCCTCTTCCAGGGTGGCCATGTTACCGGTTTCAACGGCACTGGTTGGTTCAGTCCTGCCAATGCCGGTTATCCCCACGCCGCAACTGCTAATGATGCTTCCGGCGGTACTAAGGGATCCTACATTAAGCCCAATGTTCTCCGTAAGGGCGATGGTACTGTTATCTAATGATAGAAATATCGTTTGATCACTATGAAACCCGGAAGGTAACTTCCGGGTTTTTTATTGCCTGTGTTTGACGGAAGGACAACTTGGCATACCTGTAATTGCCGCTGCGCGCAAGAAATCGCCGGATACCTGATGCCGCCGGACGATATTTTTGCAAAAAATCCATATAAAGCATATAATTTTACTGGTAAAATACCGTTTGATAAAGTATATTTAAATAAGTAAACCTTGAATTGCAAACAAAACTAAGGAGATTCATTATGCAGGAACTTCGTTTAGGTGTCATCGGTTGTACCAGTCGTGGAACTCTCGCCGATCATGCTCATAAACCGGATCAGGGAGTCCGGATCGTTGCCGGTGCTGACATCTACCCCGATGCAAGAGAACTTTTTCTGAAACGCTACGAAGAAAATTACAAATGCAAGCCCAATGTTTATGAAGATTACAAAGAGATGATCGAAAAAGAAAATCTCGATGGTGTTTTCATTACTGCTCCCGATTTTCTTCACGAGGAAATGGGTATTTTTGCTTTGAATCATAAAGTTCCAGTCTACATGGAAAAACCCCTTGCCATCACCCTCGAAGGTGCCGACAGAATCCTCGAAGCTGCCTACCGCAACCGTACCAAACTGGTCGTGGGACACAATATGCGTTATATGGATTTCACCCGCAAGATGAAGGAACTTATCGATGCCGGTGAAATCGGTGAAGTCAAAACTATCTGGTGCCGTCACTTCATCTGCTACGGCGGAGATGCCTACTTCAAGGATTGGCATGCGGTTGAACGCTATGCCAACACCATGCTGCTCCAGAAAGGCGCACATGACATCGATGTTATCCATTGGCTTGCCAACGGTTACAGTACCAGGGTCAACGGTATGGGCAACCTTACCGTCTATGACAAACTGCCCCGCCGCGATCCATCTCAGAAGCGTATCCCCTATGTGAAAGTTGCCGCCTGGTCAGATGACAACTGGCCCCCGGAAGCCACCAGCGGATACTATCCTGAAATCGAGGTCAATGACCTCAATATGATCCAGATGACTCTTGATAACGGAGTGCTGGCTTGCTATATGCAGTGCCATTATGCTCCCGACAGCTGCCGCAACTACACCGTTATCGGAACCCGCGGCCGTCTGGAAAATCACGGCAGCAAAGAGATCCAGGTCTGGAACAACCGTGAATGTCTTTATCGCGTTGTGGGAGATAATACCTACCGTATGCCCAAGACCGTCGGCGGACACGGCGGTGCCGATCCCCGTATCGTTCAGAGCTTCGTGGATGCCCTGCGCGGCAAATATGATGTCTGGTCAACTCCTCAGGCTGCCCGCTACAGCGTAGCTGCCGGTTGTGCCGGTGCAGACTCCATGCGTCAGGGGAACAATGCTATCGACATTCCCAGACTTCCCGACTATCTCGAAAACTTTGACTTTGCCAGAGCGACTGAAAAGGAGAACGTCTGATGCGTATATTGGTTACCGGAGGATCCGGTTTTATCGGAAGTCATATCGTCGAACATTTTCAGGGAAAAGCGGAAATCCGTGTGCTGGACAACCTGCGCAGCGGACACCGGGAAAATCTCGATGGTTTTGATGTGGATTTCCGTCTGGGCGACATCTGCGACCGCAAAGCTGTTGATGAAGCCATGGAAGGCGTGGATTATGTTTTTCACCTGGCCGCTATGATAAGTGTGCCGGAATCCATGACCAAGATCGCGGAATGTATCCAGATCAACAATCTCGGTATGCTCAATGTGCTGGAATCCGCTGCGGATCATGGAGTGAAGAAGCTCTGTTTCAGTACCTCTGCTGCTATTTACGGAGATAATCCGGTCATGCCCAAGGTCGAAACCATGTTTCCTGAACCCAAGAGTCCCTACGCCATTACCAAACTTGACGGCGAATACTATTGCAACATGTTCACCAAGGAAGGCAAACTCCAGACGGCATGTCTGCGTTACTTCAATGTCTTCGGACCCCGTCAGGATCCCAAGAGTGCTTACGCCGCCGCCGTTCCGATCTTTATTGCCAAGGCACTTGCCAATGAAGATCTCACCATTTTCGGTGATGGTGAACAAACCCGTGACTTTATCTTTGTCAAGGATATCGTGGCAGCCAATGCTTTCTTTGCCATGAACGATCATACCGGAGTCCACAATATCGCCAACGGCGGGAAAATTTCCATCAATGATCTGGCTAACGAAATAATCCGTCTTACCGGTTCGAAGTCCAAGATCATCCACAAAGAAGTTCGTGCCGGAGATGTGAAGCACTCCAGAGCTTCTATCGATAAGCTCAAGGCTACCGGATTCCAGCCTTCCTTCAGCTTCTCTGACGGCCTTGCCGCAACTGTAGAAGCGTACAAAAAGGCTATGGGAAAGTAATTTTTCCCTGTAATAAAAAACTGCCGCAGACCTTTGAGGCCGGCGGCAGTTTTTTTGTGGTGATTTGCTTCAGATACGGCTCATAGCTGCATCGAAACGGGCGAAAGAATCCTCCAGTTCTGCAGCAGGAAGTACACCTGCGTTGAGATATTCGGAGGCGAGTTTGTTCGGATCGATGGATTGAGCGGCGGCTTTTGCTTCGGCTTTGGCGAAGTTGCCGGTGATGGCAGCCTGAAGTGCTGCTGCCAGATCGGCTTCACCTTCAGTCTGATCGCCGGCAAGTTTTTCCAGTTCCGAACAGATGCGGTCGTGTTCGGTTCTGGCGGCGGCGATTTGCCGCTGGAGTTTTTCCACCGCTTTGGTGTCGCCGGAGTTGATCGCTGAAAGGATTTTTACTGTACTGCTCAATTTGGGGAACATTTCCGCAGCTGCGGGGGCTGTGAATTCAAAAGTTTCACCGGCCAGAGCCTTGTCGACTGCTGCGGCGATCTCTCTGGCAACTTCCCGTCCCATATCGCCTTTGGCGCGGGTTTCTTTGCGGCGGAATTCATTCAATGCTGCATCAAACGCTGCGACGGCTTTTTTGACAGCGGCCGCAGTTTCACGATTATCCAGCTCCTGCAGACGGCTGCGGATTTCCCGTGAGCGGGACAGGTTGGCCGCCGGATCGGCACTCAGCTGTTCCAGTTCAGAGATAAGAGCCTTACATTCATTTTCTTTTTCTGCGAAGGCAGCTCGCCGCTGTTCAAAAAATTTGTCGAGGGCATTTTTCAATCTTTCATAGAGTCCGGATTCGGCTTTTCCGGCATTTCCGGCAGCCCGGAAATCTTCCCGGAGCTGTTTGGCACGGCGGAAATCGGCTTGAGAAAGGGCTTCGGCTTCAGCGATCAGGGCTTCTTTGCGTTCGATGATGACCGCAAATTTTTTATCTCTTTCGGTAAAATAGGCACTTCTGGCGTTGAAGAAAGTGTCTGCAGCGGCCCGGAACTTCTGATAAAGCGTATTTTCATCACTTCCGGCTCTGGGGATCATTTTCCATTTTGCCTGCAGTTCTTTGAAGGCGGCGGCGGTAGCGTTCCATTCGGTGGAATTCATGATCTTTTCGGCTTCATCGATCAAAGCCTGCTTGTCGGCAGCAGCCTGTTTGCGCTCCTGGCGGCGTTTGGAAAAGAATTCGTCGACTTTATGCTGCAGCTTGCGGCTGCACTCCAGAAAACGGGCGTTGATCTCCTCGTTCTTTTCTTTGGGTACGGCTCCGAGATTTTTCCAGCGTTCCCGGAGTTCCTGAAGTTCTTTGGCAGCCTTGGTATAATCGGTTTTTTCTGCGGCATCCAGAGCTTCGATCTTGGAACAGATATCCTGCTTCAAGGTGTAGCTTTCCCAGCGTGCGAGATCAAGTTCTTCAAAGAATTGGCTTATTTTTTGAGATCCTTTGTGGCTCAACTCCTGAAAATGTTTGCGTACAGATTGCGGCAAATGGGTGAATTCTTTGAATTCAGCATCAATTCCGCTTTTGCGTTCTTTGAGAACTTTGACATCTTCTGCATTGATAAGAGTCTGCAGTTCTTCAATAAGTTTTTCCGCCTTTGCGGTTTCTTCGGCGATGATGGCTTCTTCTGCAGCGATGCGCTCTTTCAGGGGGGCAGTCTGAGCAGCAAAGTTTTCCGGGATCGCTCCGAGAAGTTTGATACATTCTGCATCGAATTTTTCCAGATCAGCTTTGACCAGAAGATCACCGGCATCGAGCAGTTTTTTTATTTCTGCTTCGAGTTTTATGACATTCTGTTCTCTGGTTTCCATTTCGCAGATCCGGAGTTCAGCAGATTTGAGTGCTTCTGCAAATTCTTTGTCTACAAGTTCAGCATATTCCGGGGGAGGCGGGGCACTTTCTTCGTATTCCTTTGAGATCCGCGCTATTTCTGCCCGGAACTGCTCCGGCATCATGGCTGGTATTTCTCTGAGGGCTTTGCACAAAAGTTCCCGGCACTTCAACTGTTCTTTGGTTTCGGCGGGGAGTTCTCCCACGGCGAGCGGCTGACTGCTGTTTTCTTCCATAATTACCTTTTTCTCCGAAAATCACGCCGCAAAACCGGAAATCCCGATGATTTCAACAACTGTTCGTCACGGCGGAATTTTTGACAATATTTATGCTTTATTCATATAATACCGTTTTTTTTCGTTTTTGCAACCTTAATTTTGCATTTTTTACTTGAATTTTGCAAAAAAATTGCTATATTGTATAAAAGACAGTTTACCATGAGCCTCTGGTTCTGTACCATGGGCTTGATTTTTTAATGATTCAGGAGTTTTTGTTTTAATATGGCCAAGCGTCAGGAATTCAAAACCGAGGTTCGTCAGCTGCTGAAGCTGATGATCCATTCTCTTTATTCCAACAGAGATATTTTTCTGCGGGAACTGGTTGCCAATGCCGCTGATGCTATCGACAAGGCCAGAATCGACAGTTTGACCGATCCCTCCCAGAGCAGGGATTGGAAGATCCGCATCGAAGCCGATAAGGAACTGAAAACCCTGACCATTTCTGACAATGGTATCGGTATGACCGAACAGGAGGTCATCGACAATATCGGAACCATCGCCCAGAGCGGAACCCGCGCTTTTATGCAGATGCTCGAAGAAAAAGGAGCCAAAGGCGAGGAGATCCCCGAACTTATCGGACAGTTCGGTGTAGGTTTTTATTCCGCATTCATGGCGGCTTCTGAAGTTACTGTCATCACCAAAAAATCCGGTTCTGATGCTCCGGCGGTCATGTGGCGCAGTCAGGGCGAGGGTGAATTCGAGATAGATGATGCCCAGCGCGAAGAACCCGGTACCACGATCATCCTGAAACTCAAGGAAGATGCGGAAATTTATCTGGAAAACTGGAAAGTCGGTTCCGTGATCCGCAAATATTCCGATTTTATTTCTTATCCGATCATCATGCCCAGAGTTACGGTCAATGAAGATAAGACCGAAACTGTTACTGAAGATGTGCTGAACTCCCAGAAAGCTATCTGGCTGCGTAAGCCTTCTGAAGTTACCGATGACGAATACAAGAGTTTTTACTCCCACATCGCCAACTACGGCGGAACTGAATATCTTAAAGCGATCCACATGTCCGCCGAGGGCGTGAATGAGTTCAAAGCATTGCTTTTCCTGCCCAAGCAGGCTCCTTTTAATCTGCTGATGCCCGATATCCAGAAAAAGGGACTTCAGCTTTATGTGAAGCGGGTTTTTATCACCGATGAATGCAAGGCTCTGATCCCGGATTATCTGCGTTTCATCTGCGGTGTGGTTGATTCTTCGGATCTGCCTTTGAATGTTTCCCGCGAAATATTGCAGGATAACCCCATAATCGGCAAGATCGAAAAGGCGGTTACTACCAGAGTTATTTCTGAACTCAAGAAATTGCTGGAGCATGACCGCGAAAGTTACAATGCATTCTTTGCTGAATTCGGCCGCATACTGAAAGAAGGTTTGCATACTGATTTCACCAACGGTGAAAAACTCAAAGATGTGGTCATGTACGAGTCCATGAACTCCGAACCCGGCAAGTATATCACTTTGGGTGAATATGTCGATGCCATGCCTGAAGGTCAGGAGTATATCTTCTATATCACCGGTGAAAAGCGTGCTTCGCTGGATTCTTACCCCGGTTTGGAATATTTCAAATCCAAGGGCTGGGATGTGCTGTTTATGACCGATCCCATCGACGACTGGGTGATGCAGTCCATGATGCAGTACCGTAAGCACAATTTCAAATCCATTGCCAAAGGTGATTTTGAGGATAAAGAAAGCGAAGCTGCAGTCAAGGAAGCCAATGAAAAGTATGCTGATCTGACCGGTTTCATCAAGGAAACTTTGGGTGAACAGTTGGGTGAAGTGCGTTTTTCCGGGCGTATGACCGACAGTCCCTGTTGTTTGATCGTGGAAGGCAATGCTTTGAGTCCTCACATTGAGCGTATGTTCAAGGCTATGCACCAGCAGATCCCGGAAACCAAGCGTATTCTGGAACTGAATCCGAAACATGCGCTTATTGAAAAGTTGAACAGCGCATTGCAATCCGGCAAAAAGGATGAAGCGGCACTCTGTGCCAAAGTGATGTTCAATCAGGCGTTGATAACAGAAGGCAGTCCGTTGGATGATCCGGCCGGATTCGCCAAATCGGTGACAGACCTTTTGGTCAAAACACTGTAAAAAATTGCTTTTTATAAAGCGGAAGAATGGTCGAGTGGTTTAAGGCAGCGGTCTTGAAAACCGCCGAGGGGCAACTCTCCGAGGGTTCGAATCCCTCTTCTTCCGCCATTTTTTTTGCCTTGAAATCAAGGCAAAAAAACATGAAGCCTGAAAAGGCTTTGCTTCATATATAAACTCCAACCACCTTTAAACAGCTGGCATTACCTGGAATGAGGCGGAATAAGGTGGAACGGGATTTTACACAATTTCAGAGATTTCGCATAGCCGCAGCGGGGGAATGTGCGGTTGATCCGGGTGTGCCGAGGCGGTGTTTTGGATGTGCGAAGCCGGGGGGGAGGCCCCCTTTTTT